>NZ_JBEPQV010000018.1:0-152283 GCF_040548035.1 Bradyrhizobium sp. LB8.2
TCGCCCATTGGGCGTCAGTCAAAACGAATCGGTCCATCCCAAGCTTGAATCACAACCAAGCCCCGATGAGAATCCTGAATCCCAACAGACCCTAGGACACTGTCACCCGTGACTCATCATCGCGCATATCGGTCTGAGGCAGGTGATGGGTTTCGCGAGAGCTCAACCCATCCTACGAGCTGCTCCGCCGTCTTCTCGCCCCCATTGTCATTCAAGGAGCTTAGTGGGGCGTTACGGTGGGCGAAGTTCCCAAAGGTTCCGTGTGATCATCCAACGTCTCCTGCAACGCGACTCCGGTCATTCTGTTTCGCGCCGCGCTCTGCTCGGCGGATTTGTGTCGGCGGGAAGTGCCCTCGCGCTCGGCGGATGCGCCGGCCTGGGTGCGACCGGCGCGCGCTTCGATGCATCGTCGCTCTCCATTGATCCAACCTTGCTCGTCGCCACCACGCGCAAGCCCGTGAACGGCGCTCGCACGAAACCCTGGTTCGGCCCGGAGCGCGCGACCAACATGACGGTCGCGCGGGCGAAGCTGGGGGCGCCGGACGAGAGCCGACTTTCTCTCGCCTCGGTCGGACTTGGCGATTGGCGCCTTGACCGGGTCGAACCGGTGTCGGTCGACGTTGGCGATCTCGTTGCGCAGGCCGGCGGCGGCGACGTGCTGATCTATGTGCACGGCTTCAAGCAGACATTCGAGACGGCGGTGCTCGACGCCGCCCATCTCTCCGACGGGATCAAGTTCCGCGGCCGGACCATGGTGTTTGCCTGGCCGTCCAAGGCAGGGCTGTTCGATTATGCCTATGACCGCGACAGCGCGATGTGGTCCCGCGACGATTTCGAGCGCGTGCTCTCTGCGCTGGTGTCGGCTCCAGGCACCGGCCGCGTGCACATCGTTGCGCACAGCATGGGAACCATGCTGGCGCTCGAAAGCCTGCGTCAGCTCTATGCGCGCTACGGCGACACGGTGACGGGCAAGATCGGCGCGGTGGTGTTTGCCGCGCCCGATATCGACATGGACGTGTTCTCGTCGGCGATCCACCGCATCGGTCCGCTTGCCGGCAAGATCACAGTGATCGCCGCGACGAACGATCGCGCACTTGCGCTGTCGGGACAAATCGCAGGTGGAATGACCAGGGTCGGCGCCGCCGAGAAGGCCGTCATCGCGCAGCTCGGTGTGCGCGTGGTCGATGCCTCGCAGGAAGGCTGGGGCCTCATCAACCATGATCTGTTTCTGTCGAATGCGGAAGTGCAGCGGGTGATCCGCCGCTCGATCGACGGCACGACCGCGTGAGAGGGCGCGCCCGCGCCGAGCTTGTTCCTGCGTACGCTCGTTGCGGCTTCAGGCGGCAAAACGGCCGGGTTTGGACTGCCCAGTCTCGTACGCGAATGGCGCTCCCTAGGGGAATCGAACCCCTGTTTCAGCCTTGAGAGGGCCGCGTCCTAACCGCTAGACGAAGGGAGCGTGAGGGTTAGCCAATAACCTCGAAATTTGTCCGCCGCAAGGACCCGAACGGGCCTTTTACGGCTCATTGGCAAATTTCAGCTTTCCGGCCGGCTTCAAGGTGTGGGCGTCGAAGGTGCGGATCTCGGTGACCCCGCCGATATCGAGCGTGACCACGAGCCGGTCGCCGGCGATCCCGGTCGAGACGATTTTGGATCCCTTCGGCAGGGTGGCAATGACGTCACCTGCCGGCTCGGGTGCCCTTCCCTCCGACTTGAAAAGGCGGTAGCCCACCGCGATCAGCACGGCGCAGATTGCCAGCGCCGTGGTCAACCCCGCGATCAGCATCATCCGCCGCACCCGCGCGAAAATCGCGGCCTGCTCGGGACTCGGTTCGGGAACAGCGGTATCAGACGTCGTCATGGAAAATTCAGGCTCTGCGCAAAGGTTGGAGGTTGTCGTCACCGGCGACGAGGACTCGACCCGGCTCGACCGCGTGCTGGCGGCGCACCTCGCCGACCTGTCGCGATCGAGGCTGAAAGCCCTGATCCTGGCGGGCGCGGTGAGCCTCAAGGACGCCGCGATCCGCGATCCCGCTTATCACGTCGCATCCGGCGATACGATCACAATCGACGTGCCGGAAGCAGTCCCGCCGGAGCCGAAAGGCGAGGATATCGCCCTCGACATCGTGTTCGAGGACGACGACATCGTCGTCCTCAACAAGCCCAGGGGGTTGGTGGTGCACCCCGCGGCGGGCCACGAGACCGGCACGCTGGTGAACGCGCTGATCGCCCATTGCGGAGGCTCGCTGTCGGGCATCGGTGGCGTGCGCCGGCCCGGCATCGTGCACCGGCTGGACAAGGACACCACGGGGCTGATGGTGGTCGCCAAGAACGACCTCGCGCATGCCTCGCTCACCGCGCAATTCGCCGATCACGGCCGCACCGGGCCGATGCGGCGCGGCTACATGGCGTTCGCGTGGGGGCTGCCCGGCCGCCATCGCGGCACCGTTGATGCGCCGATCGACCGCCACCCGCATGCGCGCGAGAAGATGGCGGTGCGCCAGGGCGGCCGCGAGGCCGTGACGCATTGGGAGCTTCTGGAGAGCTTTGCCGGGCGGGACGGCAAGCCGATCGCGGGCCTGCTCGCCTGCGAGCTCGAGACCGGGCGCACCCACCAGATCCGCGTCCACCTCGCCCATATCGGCCATCCCCTGCTGGGCGACGGCGTCTACGGCCCGCACTTCAAGACCAAGGCGAACCAGCTCGGCCCCGAGTCGCAAGCAGCGCTGGCCGCCCTCGGACGGCAAGCCCTGCACGCTTATTTGCTGGTATTGGAGCACCCCAGGACTGGAGAATTACTCCACTGGGAGACGCCGCTGCCGGAGGATTTGCTTCTTCTCCAGGGGGCCTTGAAAGCGGCGCTATGACGCAGGCAATTTCAGAAAACCCTTACCTTACAAAAAGTTATAGCTGCCACACGGGGACGTGACGTCAGTAATCCTTCCCTTTTTGCCCCCCGATGGGGTATATTGCGTTTGCGTTGGAAATGACCAACGCGGAACATCGCAGCTACGACCGGCTTTAACAAAGCGGTCGTCTGCCTGGCCCGCCGCTATCGGGGGCCTGAACCTTTGGAGGGCTTAACTATGGCCCGTACCGCTGCACTTCCGGTCCTTAATGGAGAATCCGGCCTTTCCCGTTACCTCGGCGAAATCCGCAAGTTCCCGATGCTGGAACCCCAGCAGGAATACATGCTCGCCAAACGCTGGCGCGAGCACGACGATCGCGACGCCGCACATCAACTCGTCACCAGCCATCTCCGGCTCGTGGCCAAGATCGCCATGGGCTATCGTGGCTACGGCTTGCCGATCTCCGAGGTCGTCTCGGAAGGCAATGTCGGCCTGATGCAGGCGGTGAAGCGGTTCGAACCCGAGAAGGGCTTCCGTCTCGCCACCTACGCCATGTGGTGGATCAAGGCGTCGATACAAGAGTACATTCTGCGTTCCTGGTCGCTCGTGAAGATGGGCACCACCGCGAACCAGAAGAAGCTGTTCTTCAACCTACGGAAGGCGAAGAGCAAGATTTCCGCGCTGGACGAAGGCGATCTGCGCCCCGACCAGGTGGCAATCATTGCCAAGCGTCTCGGCGTCACGGCTCAGGACGTGGTCGACATGAACCGCCGCCTCGGTGGCGACGCGTCGCTCAACGCTCCGATCCGCGACGACGGCGAAGCCGGAGAATGGCAGGACTGGCTGGTCGACAATTCGCCCAACCAGGAAGCCATGCTGGCCGAGCACGAGGAATATGATCACCGCCGTGACGCCCTCAATGGCGCCATGGGCGTGCTCAACCCGCGCGAACGCCGCATCTTCGAGGCCCGCCGCCTCGCCGATGAACCGATGACGCTGGAAGACCTTGCCGCCGAGTTCGGCGTGTCGCGCGAGCGCGTCCGCCAGATCGAGGTCCGCGCTTTTGAAAAGGTGCAGGCCGCGGTCAAGGGCACGATCGCGAAGGCCGAACAGGCTGCGCTGGAAGCGGCGCTCTAAGCGAGGTTGCTCCGGCGCCAGAGATTGGCGGATCGACAAGAGACAAAAAGCCGGCGGCAACGCCGGCTTTTTTGTGTGTGAGGTGCAGCATGTTCTTGGAGACGCGGGCCAGGCACCTTGAACCCGCACTGCCGGTCGGCCGACCAAAAACATCGGACCGACAGCATCAAGAGAACGGACACGCACCGTGTCGATCATTTTGCAATCTACCGTGGGCGGGTTTTCCGCCCAGTTCATGCGCAAGTTGCCGCTGGTCGAGCAGGCGATGCGCGACCACGGCCTCGAGCCGTCGGAGTTCGTGATCTCGAAGGACTACGCCTCGACCGCGACGATCCCGATCATGGGCCCGTTCTTCTTCAATTACAGCGTCTTCTTCGGCGAGGAAGAATTCACCGTCACCGAGCCGAACGACATGGTGTTCCTGGATTACTTCATCAAGCGTGTGCTGGCGGCGGATGAACCGCCGCAATTGCCGCGGCGGCCGGGATTGATGCGGCGGCTCTTTGGATGGATGTCGGAGCCGGTGTAGCTCGTCACTCGCCCCTAAATTCTTTCCCCCAAGTCCTCGCCAGCGTCGCGAGCCAGCAGCCTTCGCAATAGCGCGCGTCCTTGTAGTCGATCCAGTTGTGCGCATAGACGTGGTCGAGCGGGATGCCGTAGCGCGCGCGCAGGATTTGGACGAGGATCTTCCACGCCGCGACCTGCGTCGCGGTCGGGCCGGTCGTGACGTCGGGATAGTTGCCGGCGAACTCGACGCCGATCGAATTGTCGCGCACCACCTGGCGATAGGTCGGCTTGTTGTCGATGTATTTGTTGTCGTTGCGGTTGGCGCCGTCGCCATGGGTCGGCACCAGATTCTCCGCCACCGCCCAATAGACCGTGCCGTCGGTTTCGACCCACAATGTGACGCCGCGACGCGTGGGATTCTTCGATTGCGCCTCGGCGCCGCCGCGGGCCGAGCCCGCCGGCCCCTCGGTCTGGTGCACGATGATGTTGCGCCATGGTCTTGCGTTACCGACATCGCCCCATGGCGCCAGCCACACGATTTTCAGACCGGGAATGTCGGGCGTGCCGGAGGCGCGCGCGAGTTTGGCCAGATCGGCGTCGGTTGCGTCTGCGGGCGCGATCAGAATGAGAGCGGCGAGTATGGCCGCGAGCAGGCGGGAGATCATCGTGCGGGTCCAATGCGGACCAGACATTAGCACGCCCTTACGCGAATTTGCGCAAGGCCTCGCCTGGACCGATCGGCTCAGGCAGGAGCGGCGGCGCCGGCTCGTAGACGGCAAAGTCGTTTTTGCCGTTCTTCTTGGCCGCATAGAGCGCGTGGTCGGCATGCGCGATCAGGCGGTCCGGAAATTGGCCGATGCCGCGATCCCACTGCGCCAGCCCGATCGAGATCGCGATCGGAATGTCGCCCCCGGTGCAGCTGACGGCATCCTGACGACAGACCTCGAGCACGCGGCGGGCGATCGCGGCCGCCTCGCGCAAGGACGACGACGGCAGCACGACGCAGAATTCGTCGCCGCCGGTGCGGGCGAGCATGTCGCCCGGCCGCAGCCGCGTTTGCGCCATCAGGGTGAAGTGCTGCAGGCAGGCATCGCCCGCGGCATGGCCATGGGTGTCGTTGATGGTCTTGAAGCCGTCGAGATCGATCACCAGCAGCGAGAACGGCTCGCTGCTGCGCTCCGAGCGGGCGCATTCTTCACCCAGCCGCTGCAACAGATGCCGCCGGTTGGCGACACCGGTGAGATCGTCGAGCAGCGCGAGGTCGGCCACCTCGTTGCGCAGGCGGTCCATCGCCATCAGCAGGAAGCCGAAATTGAGCGTCATCGACAGGAACAGCAGCCCCAGCACCATGACCGCATGAGCCTGGCCGCCGGCGCTCGCCGAGAAATCGCCGCCGAGCAGATTGCCCACCGTGCGGACCGCGAGGATCGCGATAATGACGAGGATGACGATGCCGGACAACCGGGCGCCCGGGCTGACGCGGCCTTCCGGCGGCGCCAGCAACAGACGCAGCGACAGCACCAGCGGCAGGCCCTGACCGAGCGTGTAGCAGAGCATGCGCAGCGGCATGTGCTCGAAGCCGACCATGAAGAACACGACGCCGGCGAGGCTCAGCGCTCCCGCCGAGGTCATCATGCGCCACGAGACCGGCCGGTGATAGAAGCGTTGGATACCCATGGCGGCAAGGCAGCTCGCCGCGATGACGCCGGCCGCGCCAAGCAGAAGTGGCAGCGGAGATGCGATGAACAGGCGGATCAGGGCCGTCATCGCGCCGGTCGCACCGATGAAGGACGATGCCATCCAGAACCGCGCGGCGGCGAATTTCGGATAAGAGCGCGTCACATAGGCCCAGATCAGGCCGAGCGCCAGAAAGTTGACGACGAACACCGTCCAGAGTGTCGGCACGTTCAGCATGGCGCGTGCCGCACGCGCAGTGTCGTGCCCTCCGTCCCTGGCAGCCGTCCGTCCATGACCCCGTCCCCGTTTTCTTGCGGGCAACAATGCGGCCGTCGCGCTTAACGGAGTCTCACTGCAAACTTTAAAAGCATGCCTTTGGTTTTGGATTCATGAACGGCCGGCGCGGTTGTCGGATCGTTAGGCATGTCGGCCGCGATGATGCTCCGACGCCGCAATGCGGATTCAATAACCAAAAGCGCCCGGAAATGCATCTGAGCTGTGGATAACGCGATGACACGGATGTGACAGCGCGGGGCATATGGGCGCGAATCTGCTGAGCTTGTGATCGAGGATGTTGCGAGGCTGGCCCTCCGCCGAGCATCCCTCGTGTCGCGTTTCACCATTAACCCTGAAGAGGATCCTATGGCTAAGAAAGCGAAGAAGGCGAAGAAGGCGACAAAGAAGAAGGCCAAGAAGGCAGCGAAGAAGAAGTAACGAGGCTTCTTATTTTTTGCCCGGGTGGAGTTCGCTCCGCCCGGGCTTCGGCAGAGGCGAGAGATTGAAGGCGGCGGGCGCGAGGCCCGCTTTTTTATGGGGTGAAGAAAACTACCGCTCGGCGAACGCGAGCTTGGCGCCAAGTGCGGCGAAGCCGGCGGCAAAACTCCGCCGCAGCCAGGCCATGACGCGCGGACGGGAGATGACGTGCTCGCGCACCGAGGCTGCGCAGAGGCCGTAGACCACGAACACGGCAAACGTCATCGCCATGAAGGCGCCGCTCAATTCCAGCATCTGCGCCAGCACATGACCCTCGTCCGCGGCGATGAACTGCGGCAGGAAGGCGAGGAAAAAGATCGACAGCTTTGGATTGAGGATGTTGATCAGGAAGCCGGTCACGATCACACGGCCAACCGAACGCTCGCGGATCTCGCCGTCGACCGCCAGCGCACCGGTCTCGCGTAGCGCCTGCCAGGACATGTAGAGCAGATAGGCGACGCCGCACCATTTCAGCGCGGTGAAGGCGAGCGCGCTGGTGTGGAGCACGGCGGCGAGCCCCAGCATCGCGGCAATCATGTGCGGCACGATTCCGAGCGTGCAGCCGAAGGCGGCCGCGATGCTCGCGCGCGAGCCGCGTGTCAGCGCGGCGGCCAGCGTGTAGAGCACGCCGGTACCGGGCGAGGCGACCACGATCAGCGAGGTCAGCAGGAAAGACAAGGTCATGCACGGACCCTATCACCGCATCTCGGGGCAAGAAAGCCGGCCCGCGGGATCGCCGTCAGGACAGCTGCGCGAGCTCGGCCTCGCGGAGCACGTCCAGCGGCGCCCATGGCTTGGCCCAGAACTTTGCGCCGTTCGGCAAGGGCTGCATCAAGGGGCGGCCGGAGGTGACGACGATGTCGAGCTTCGGATTTCGGTCCTTGGCGACGTGCGCGAGCTCGACCCCGTTCATGCGGCCGGCAAGCTGGACGTCGGTCATCATCAAGCAGAGCGCGCCGGCGCTCTCGTCGAGCACAAGCTCGGCTGCTTCGGCGCTCTCGCATTGAATGACGTCGTAGCCGCTTTCTTCGAGAAGAAGACTGAGCATCTCCCTCTGCATGAGGTCGTCTTCCACAATCAGTGCGGTTGCTCGAAATGGCTTTGCTTGTCCCATTGGCGGCTCCCAATGCTGCCTGTCTGTCTCTATCAAGTAACGTAGGTTAAGGTGGGAACAGCCATGCGGTTCAGTTCCATTATGAAAAAATGTAAATCATAGTTCCGCACGAGGGGCTTGATTGGGGGATTCATGACTGCGATTCGCGGCGCCGCCGCCATCACGGGAGCGGCCTGCGGCATCGGCCGCGCGCTGGCGATCGAGCTTGCGCGGCGCGGCTGCGATCTCGCGCTCGCCGATCGCGACGAGGCCGGGCTGAAGACGCTCGCTGCCGACGTTGGGCAAGGACGCAAGGTCAGCCTGCACCGCGTCGACGTCGGCGAGCCCGACGGCATCGCGCGGTTCGCGAGCGAGGCGACAACAACGCATCCCGCGCTCGGCATCGTCGTCAACAATGCCGGCGTGGCGCTGATGGGCTCGTTCGAGGAGATCGACCAGGCGCAGATGGACTGGCTGTTCGACATCAATTTCTGGGGCGTGGTGCATGGCACGCGCGCCTTCCTGCCGCATCTGAAGACGATGGGCGAGGCCCACATCGTCAACTTGTCCTCGATCTTCGGCATCATCGTGCCGCCGGGACAGTCGGCTTATGCCGCGGCGAAATTCGCGGTGCGCGGCTTTTCCGAGAGCGTGCGGCACGAGCTTGCGATGGCGGGAAGCCCTGTCAAGCTGTCGGTCGTGCACCCCGGCGGCGTCGCCACCGCCATCGCGCGCAATTCGCGCACCGGGGTCGGCGTCACCGACAACGCGCGTCGGTCGCAATCGATCGAGCGGTTCGAGAACGCGGCAAAGACCACGCCGAAGGACGCCGCGCTGCGCATCATCAAGGGCATCGAGAGAAACGAGCCGCGCATCCTGATCGGCAACGACGCCCGCTTCATGGATCTGTTGCAGCGCTTCCGTCCGGGGACGTACTGGGCGCCGTTGCAGCGCAAGCTGGAGAAGATGGCGAAGGGGAGCTAGCCGCGTGGTCCGCCGCCTCACTTTCAACGTCGTCCCGGCGAAGGCGGAGAGACATCACGCCCCTCACTGCCCCGCCAGCCGATCGGCAAAATACCCGATCGTCTTGCGATAGATCACCGCCCTGTTCCATTCGCGCATCGCCTCGAAATTTGCGGTGCCTTCGCCGTAGGGCTGGCCCATCTTGAAGCCGCTGGTGTGGAGCAGGTTCGCGGTCGACGCGAGCACGTCGGGGACGCTGTGGCGGAGATCGACGTGGCCGTCGCCGTCGAAATCGACGCCGTATTTGATGTAGGAGGACGGCAGGAATTGGGTCTGGCCGATCTCGCCGGCATAGGCGCCGATCAGGTCGCGCAGCGGCAGGTCGCCGCGCTGCACGATCTTCAGCGCCGCAAGCAGCTCGCCCTGAAACAGATCCGTGCGGCGGCAGTCATGCGCGAGCGTCGCCAGCGTGCGGATCACGGGCAGCTTGCCGATGTCGCCCTTGCCGAAATCGCTTTCCAAGCCCCAGATCGCGACCAGGATATAGCGGGGCACGCCGAATTGCTGCTCGATGCGCGAGAGCAGCGCGGCATGGCGCTGCAACAGCGCCTTGCCGCCATTGATGCGGCCGGGGCCGACCCGGGTCGAGACATACTGCTCGAAACTCTTGTTGAAGGTGTAGCGCTGGCGCCGGTCGAAGGCGAGCACCGCGCCATCCTGGGCCACCCCGCTGAGCGCCGCGCTGGTCACGCCCGCCGAGACGCCGGCTCCTTGCGCTTCCGCGGTCATGCTGGCGACGAAGCTGTTGAAGTCGCCGCCGCAGCGCGCGGCCTGGGCCGATCCGCTGGCCAGACAGGCAATGAAGGCGATGGCCAAAGCGGGTCTCGACATACGGGAAAATCCTTTGAAGAATGAGCGCGAAAGCGGCACGCGATCATGCCCGGGAACCGGATTCGCGTCAAAGCGGCAAACCTCGCCAGAACCGGTCGCATCTTGGCTGCGACAAATGAAATGCGCTCGCCACTTCTGCGCATCGACGGGAAGACGCGCAGGCCAACGCGCTTTCTACATAGTGCACACAACGCTAGCTGCGTTGCGGCAGCGCGATAGATGAACAAACATTTGCTCATCGAAGCAGTTCGTTTGGGAACTCATGAGCGTCGAAATCCGACGCATGTCTGATCCGCCGGCTGCGACATCGACACCGCCCTGATTTGCCTTGCCATGGCGTGGCGCAGCCTATAACATTCTATTATAGGTTGTCGCCCCGCCAGCCCCGGGCGACACTGAAGACCAAAAATAAACGGCGGGCTTCGCGGCCCGCCGTTTATTGAGGAAGGGTCTCGGCAGACGGCAAGAGGGCGCCCGGCGCCCCGCCGGCAAAACGATTTCATTCGCGCGCGGCACCCCGCTCCGCGTGAATACGGGCAATTCACCATTTGACTGCGGCGCCCTGATCGACGACAAGCCGCCATGGCCAAAAAACCTGGAACCAATCCCAAAGGCGAATTCGCCTTTTTCAACGTCTTCTATGAAGACGGCTCTCAACGGTCCAACCGGCGCGTGCCCGCCGAATTGCTGGGCGGCCTCGACGGCGACGAGCCTGCACGCGCCTTCATTATGGAGCAGGACCGCGAGATCGCCGAAAAATCCGGCCGCCCGGCGCTTGAGATCAAGAACCTCGAGCGGGTCGGCGCGAAGAAGAAATAGACTCCGCTCGCGCGACACGTAGAGCATCGGCACGAACAAAAACGGCGGGCCTCAGCCCGCCGTTTTCGTTTGGATGGATGCCCGGATCGAGTCCAGGCACGCCTGAACTAGTTATCCAAAAAGCTCCGCAGCTTCCGCGACCGCGACGGATGCTTCAGTTTGCGCAGCGCCTTCGCTTCGATCTGACGAATACGTTCGCGGGTCACCGAGAACTGCTGGCCGACTTCTTCCAGCGTGTGGTCGGTGTTCATGCCGATGCCGAAGCGCATGCGCAGCACGCGTTCTTCGCGCGGGGTGAGCGAGGCGAGCACGCGCGTGGTGGTCTCGCGCAGGTTCGACTGGATCGCGGCATCGATCGGGAGGATCGCGTTCTTGTCCTCGATGAAATCGCCGAGGTGTGAATCCTCTTCGTCACCGACGGGGGTTTCGAGCGAGAGCGGCTCCTTGGCGATCTTGAGGACCTTGCGGACCTTCTCGAGCGGCATGCCGAGCTTCTCGGCCAGCTCTTCCGGGGTCGGCTCGCGGCCGATCTCGTTGAGCATCTGGCGCGAGGTGCGCACGATCTTGTTGATCGTCTCGATCATGTGCACGGGGATGCGGATGGTGCGCGCCTGGTCGGCGATCGAGCGGGTGATCGCCTGCCGGATCCACCACGTCGCGTAGGTCGAGAACTTGTAGCCGCGGCGGTACTCGAACTTGTCGACGGCCTTCATCAGGCCGATGTTGCCTTCCTGGATCAGGTCGAGGAACTGCAGGCCGCGGTTGGTGTACTTCTTGGCGATCGAGATCACGAGACGGAGGTTGGCTTCCACCATCTCCTTCTTGGCCTGGCGTGCTTCGCGCTCACCCTTCTGCACCGAGTGCACGATCTTGCGGAACTCGATGATCTCGAGGCCGGTCAGCGCCGCGAGCTGATGCACCTCGTGGCGGAGGTCCTTGATCCGGTCCTTCTCGTGATGGACGAAATTCTTCCAGCCCTTGGCCGACAGCTTCGAGACACGATTGAGCCAGCGCGGATCGAGCTCCGATCCGGTGTAGTTGCGCAGGAAGTCTTCGCGCCCGACGCCGTGGCTGTCGGCAAGGCGCATCAGGCGACCCTCATGCGAAACGAGGCGTTTGTTGATATCGTAGAGCTGCTCGACCAGACTGTCGATACGCGCCTGGTTCAGGCGCAGCGACTTCACCTCGACGATGATCTCGTCCTTGAGCTTGCGGTATTTGCGCTCCTGGTGCGGCGACAGCGAGGGACCATGCGAGGTGCTCTCGAGCTGGTTCTGGATGTCCTGTTCCTGAAGCTTGCGCAGCTTCTTGTAGCTATCGGCGATCTTGTCGAAGATCTCGACGACCTTCGGCTTGAGCTCGGCCTCGATCGCCGCAAGCGACATCTGGTTCTCGAACTCGTCATCCTCGTCCATATCGGCTTCGGCGGCGGACTCCGCGGGATCCTTCGCGGCTTCGCCGGCATTGCCGGGCGCAGGCGCGGCGCGGAACGGGGTCGGCGACGGCGGTGCGGCGGGCGGGGCGACATGCGCGGGCGCGGCGCCAGTGACCTGGCCGCCTTCGGCCGAAGCTTCACCGGTCTCACCGCTGGGACCGGCGATCATCGCAGTGTTCATGCCGGCCTTGGCTTCGGGCCCGGCATAGGTCGCTTCGAGATCGATGATGTCACGAAGGAAAATCTTTCCTTCGTTGAGCTCGTCGCGCCAGATGATGATGGCCTGGAAGGTCAGCGGGCTTTCACAGAGGCCTGCGATCATCGCCTCGCGGCCAGCCTCGATGCGCTTCGCAATCGCGATTTCGCCTTCGCGCGAGAGCAGTTCGACGGTGCCCATCTCGCGCAGATACATGCGCACGGGATCGTCGGTGCGCTCGCCCGGCTCGCTCTTCTTGACCTCGGTGACGGCCTTCTGGGTGACTTCGACGAGCTCGTTGTCGGTCTCGTCCTCGCCGCCCTCGTCCTTGTCCTCCTCGCCTTCGCTATCGTCGGCTTCGGTGACATTGATGCCCATGTCCGAGAGCATCGACATGATGTCCTCGATCTGCTCGGGCGAGGTCTGGTCGGACGGCAAAACTTCGTTGAGCTGATCGAAAGTCACGAAGCCGCGCTTCTTGGCCTGCTTGATCATCTTCTTCACGGCCGCGTCGGACAGATCGAGCAACGGCGAGGGCGCGTCCTGGGAGTCCTTCTCCGGCGCGTCCGCTGCCTTGTCGTCTTTTTCCTTGTCCTTCGCCTGCAGCGTCTTTGCCTTGGTGGCCATCCATTGCTCCTAAACGCGTTTCACACAGACGTTCGCCGCGCCCGCGTGAAATCACTTGAACCTGTTGCTCGCTGCTCTCGCTTCGTCAGATCTCGACACGGAAAGGGCGGCGCGAACCTCTTTTCGCCACCCCCGACCTTATCTCTCGCCGGATTTGCCTAACGCTTCGTAGAGCCTCTTTGTCGCAGCGGATGCAGGTGTAGTGCCAACAGCAATTGCGCGGATTCATTCCTGACGCGTCTGTTCTGCCTGCGGCCGCCTGGTGGCCAAAGTGCTACAAGACCGTTAAGCCTCGATTAACCCTGTTTTTGCCGCCAAACCTCGGATTTGGCGAGTCTTTTAGCGGTCCCGGCCGCGGCCGTCCGCATGATTCTTTCATCACACGCTCTTCTGGAACCGGCCCGACAGCTCGCCAAAACCCTCGATCAGGGCTTCGGTGCCGTCGACTTCGCCTATCCGAGCCTTGACGTCACGCAGCCACGCCATACTGGCCTCGCTGGAATCCTCCCCCAAGGCCAGCTCGGCGTCTTTCAGCTCTCTAAGTAGTGAATGCCACTGCCGATGCAAGGCAACCAGCTGATGCCAGGTGGAGAGAACGTCGTCCCGTGCGGCGCCCTCGCGGGCGCCCCACACCGCCGCGGTCGTGATGCTGTCATCAACCCTTTGAATAACCTGCGAAAATCCGCCCTTCTCGAGGTCGCCGCGCATCTTTTCGGCCTGCTCGCCGGGGTCCGGCGAGTGGTGATGGTCGTTGGCAAAGGCGGCGATGATGCCGGCCCTGAGCTTATGGGCCTCGGGATGGGCGAATTCCAGGGCCGCGACCTCTTCGAGATGGTCGTGCAGCAGCCAGGGGTGGTTGATCAGGCTCTGCAGGATCAGGGCTTCCCGGCGCGAGATGGCGCTGCGCTGGCTGCGCATGATCGGGCTTGCCGCCAGCTGGGCGCTCGCCGCCTGGTAGGGCCCGGAGGGCAGCTGGATGGGACCGGGCGGGCCTCGGCGGCCTCCACCAAATCCTTGGCCGCCAAGTCCTTGGCCACCAAATCCCTGGCCGCCGAATCGATTCGCGCTTCCGCCACCGCGGGGCTGGAACTGGCGACCGCCGGGGCCGGGGCGGAAATTGCCACGGCCGCCAAAGCCGCCGCGTCCGCCGTCGGGGGCAAAGGCGCGCTGGAGCCGCTCGGCAAGATCCTGCCGATAATAGCGCCGCACCACCTCGTCGCGGATGCCGTTGGAGAGATCCTTGATGCGCGCCTCCAGCGCGGCGCGGCGCTCGGGCGTTGCGAAATTGCCGCCTTCGAGCTCGCGCGACCAGATCATCTCGGCGAGCGGACGCGCCGCCGCGATCACCTCCTCGATGGCGCCGCGGCCGCCTGAGCGCACGAGATCGTCGGGGTCCTGCCCTTCCGGCAGCAGCGCGAACCGCAGGCTCTTGCCCGGTGCGAGGAATGGCAAGGCAAGATCCGCCGCACGATAAGCCGCCTTCTGGCCGGCGCGGTCGCCGTCGAAGCAGAGGATCGGCTCGTCCGCCATCTTCCAGAGCAGCGCGAGCTGGTTTTCCGTGAGCGCGGTGCCGAGCGGCGCCACGCTGCCGGCAAAGCCCGCAGTGACCATGGCGATGACGTCGACATAGCCTTCGACCACGACCAGGGCGCTGCCGTCATGGGTGGCTTTGCGCGCCGTCTGGTGGTTGTAGAGATTGTCGCCCTTGTGGAAGAGCGGCGTCTCCGGCGAGTTCAGGTATTTGGCCGGAACGTCCTTCTCCAGCGCGCGCCCGCCGAAGGCGATGACGCGGCCGCGCAGATCCGTGATCGGAAACATCACGCGATCGCGGAAGCGGTCATAGGGCACCGGGATGTCGTCGCCGGCCACCAGCATGCCGGCCTCGACCATGTCGTCGACGGAGACGCCGAGCTTGCCGAGATGCTCCTTCAGCGCAAAGCGATCGGGTGACGCATAGCCCAGCCGAAACTGCAATTGCGTCGCGGGCGAGATCGCACGGTCGGCGAGATAGCCGCGCCCCTTGGCGCCGACACGTGAGGCCAGCGTCTCGGCATAGAACTTTGCCGCGAGATCCATCACGTCATGCAGCGACTTCCGCCGCTGCTCGTGCCTCGCAGCATCGGGCGTCACCGCCGGCAGCGGCAGGCCCGCCATGTTGGCGAGCCGCTCCACGGCCTCGGCAAACGGCAGGCCGTCGGTCTCCATCACGAAGCTGATGATGTCGCCGTGCTTGCCGGAGGAGAAGTCGTGGTAAAAACCCTTCTGGTCGTTGACGAAAAACGACGGCGACTTCTCTTGCTGGAACGGCGACAGCCCCTTCCACTCCCGCCCCGCCTTCTTCAGCTTGACGCGCTTGCCCACGACTTCGGAGACCGAAAGCCGGGCACGCAGCTCGTCGAGGAATTGGGGCGTGAAGCGCATGGGCTCTGGGTCTAGCGCGAATCAGCATGAGTCAGGGTGAAGGATCAGGGATATAGGTGCGACAGGGCTAGAAGTCAGGTTTCTCCGGGTTATGCAGGTTATTCGACCTATGCACAGGGCAGAAAATCTCTCACGCAAAGGAATGCCCCCGGAACCCCTAGACTGTTCTCGACGAGCAAACAGCTTTTGACTTTTTCCAGTGGAATCCGAAATCGTTGACATCCGACGATTACGTTTGTATATACAGAAAACGATGAAGTCGCGGCTACGGCTTCAGACGTCATGGCAAACCTCATGCGCGGCAAGATGCGGTGTCATTTGGATGATTTGCCATGACGGAAGACTTGCAGCTGCTGTTCGCAGGCGTTCGCGACTTTGGATGGGATCCGAAGAAGCGCGCGTCCAACCTGCGGTTTCACGGAATCGACTTCGAGGACGCGCGCGGAATTCTCGACGGCTACACCTTCATCCGCCGGTCGGATCGCAATGACGAAGTCAGGTACCAAATCTTCGGTTACGTCGCCGGGCGGGAAGTCGCGGCAGTCTGCGCGATCCGCGGGGCGGTCTGCCGGTTCATCTCGGTCCGGCGCGCGCGCGAAGACGAACGAAAGAAATATTATAACCGTTTCAAGGGACTTCCCAAGGAAGGGCAAGACTGACTGGGCTCGCGTCGACGCACTGACCGACGAGGACATCGCCAAGGCCGTCGCCAATGATCCCGACGCGGCGCCGATTGACATCGATTGGTCGGATGCCGTGCTGGTGATACCGCCGAAAAAAAAGGCCATCTCCATCCGCGTCGACGAGGATGTGCTCGACTTCTTCAAGCGCGATGGCGAGGGCTATCAGCGGCGCATGAATGCGGTGCTGCGCTCCTACATGGAGCAGAAGTCGAAGCCGAAGAAGCGGGCCTGATCCGGGCAAATCCCGTAGAGATAAATCCCGTAGAGATAATGACGAGCCACTTGAACCCGATCCGGTTCCACGCTTCCATGGGACATGTTCAGGACCTTTCGAGGCGGCCAGAGCGGGGGTTGGCGCATCACCTCGATTTCGCCCGTGACGGGCGAGCCCCTCGCCTTCATGCCGGCGCTGTCGGTCACGGATAGCGAGGCCATCTCGTTGCCGCTGGTGCCCTCGCGCAATGCCTGGCGGCTGGTCGGCGTCGCGAGCACGCTGCGCTACACCGAGCGCGCCGAAAAGCAGCAGCTCATGTCCGTGCAGGCGGGCCTTGGCCGGCCGGAAGCAACCAGCGCGGCGCTGATCCCGATCCGCAAGTCGCAGGCCTGGTGGGAGTTGACCCAGGAAGAGCGCCGCAGGATCTTCGAAGACAAATCGCACCACATCGCGAGCAGCCTGCGCTTCCTGCCTGCGATCGCGCGGCAGCTCTATCATAGCCGCGACCTCGGCGAGCCCTTCGATTTCCTGACCTGGTTCGAATTCGCGCCCGCGCACGCCTCGCTGTTCGAGGAGCTGGTGGCGATGCTCAGGCGAACCGAGGAGTGGACTTATGTCGAGCGCGAGGTGGACGTGCGCGCGGTGAAGGAAGTGCTGTCGGCTTAGTGTTGAAGAAAACGACCGGTCTCGATGCGCAGCAGATCGGTGACCGGCCAGTTGTAGATGTAGGTCCAGGCCGGTGCAGTCGCGCCGTCCGCGCCTGTCACCTCGACCAGCTTGCGCAGATATTCGGTAGGCTCAGGAAAGCCCTCGCCGCAGGCCTCGTACATGTCGAGCTCGCTCAACAGCTCGTCCGGCACGTGAAGGCGAAAGAGCTCGCCGTGCACGATGTCCGAGGCCGCATCCGACAGCAACAGCCCAGGATAATGCTTCACCAGGATGAGCCGGCCGCGGCAGGTCGCTTCACTCAGGAAATCCGCGTGGCCCGCAAGCAGCCGCGCCATCGGATGGTCGAAGCCGCGCATCAGCGTGCCGTAAACGAAAAGACGATCGGAGGTCATGGCCTTCTATAACCGTCAATCAGCGGCATGCAAATCGCAGCAGATCTACGAAACTTCCGCCTTCAGCTCCCGGCCGCTGCGCTGCTCGTCCGACACCACCCTGATGTTCACTTCCATGACGTCGAAGGCATCCTGCGAGCCAATATAGGTACCGTGCAGCGGGATCGCCTGGCGCGGGTCGCGGGCGACCGCAACGCGGATGAGGTCGCGGGTGCCGACGATGCCGTTGGTCGGATCGAACTCGATCCAGCCCGCGGTCGGCAGATAGACCTGCACCCAAGCATGCGTCGAGCCGCCGCCGACATGACGTTGCGCGATGTTTTCAGGCACGAAGATGTAGCCGGAAACGAAGCGCGCGGCGATGCCGAGCCGGCGCAGCGCCTCGATCATGAACAGCGCATAATCGCGACAGGTGCCGGTGCCGGACTGCAAGGTGTCGAGCGGATGCTGGGTGCCGGGCTCGTGGCGCTTGCGGTACTTGAACTGCTTGCGGATGGCGTGCGTCATGCCGCTCAGGATCTTGAAGGTCGGCGTCGGCGCGTCCTCGTCGAGAAAACCGCGCGCCCATTCCGAGAGCTCACCATCGGGATCGGCATAGTGCGGCGTCGTGTACTGGACCAGATCGGGATATTCCTCGTCGTCATAGACGAACGGGTAGAAGTAGGCCGCATCGTCCGCCGTCAGCGCGAACTCCTCCACCGGATTGTGTTCGACGGTGACGGACCAATCGAAGGTCAGGCAATCCGTGCGCTCGTCGAAATCGGCGATCGCGACCGAATTGCCGAACACGTCGTGGATCCAGCGCAGCGACATCGGCTCCGGCGAAATCTCGAGCTGAGAATCGAGCACGCGCAGATCGTGCCCGTCGCGCGGACGCAGCATGATCCTGTGCTCGCCGAACGCCACCGAGCGCTTGTAGCGATATTCGGTCTTGTGATGAATCGTCAGCAGCGGCATCGTCAGGCAATCATGGTGATGTCAGGCGGACCAATCTATAGCGATTCCCGTCCGATTTTTCGGGGTGACTGCTTTTTCCATAGGCAATCTGGATGGCTTTAGACACAATCAACGCGACCGATCAACTCCTCGGCGGGGGTGACATTCCGCCAGTGCATGAGGTGAATGCGCAAGCAACATCGCCCTTTTTGCTCACTTCGGATCACTACGGACGGATTTTGCCGCGCGCGCTCGGCGACCTCGGCGTCACTGAGGCCGAGCTGACGCGGCACATCGCCTGGGACATCGGCATCGCCGGCGTCGCCGATCGGCTGGCAAAAATGCTCGACGCACATCTGATCGCGCAGCCCTATTCGCGGCTGGTGATCGATTGCAACCGCCCGCCAGCCGCCGTCAGCTCGATCCCCGTCATTTCCGAAGCGACCGCGATTCCGCGCAACGAAGGCATCTCCGAGGGCGAGCGCGCCGCGAGGCACCGCGAGATTTTTGAGCCCTATCATCACCGTATCGATGCCGCGATCGACCGCCGCCTGCACGACAAGCGGCCGACGGTGCTGGTGTCGCTGCACAGCTTCACGCCGGTCTATGCGGGCGTCGCCCGTCCCTGGCACATCGGCGCGCTGTATAATCGCGACACCGTGCTGCCGCATCTGCTGCTCAGGCACCTGCGCAGCCAGGGCGATCTCGTCGTCGGCGACAACGAGCCCTATGCAGTGAGCGACCTCACCGACTACACCATCCCTGTTCACGGCGAGGCCCGCGGCCTCGTCAACACCGGCATCGAGATCCGCCAGGACCTCATTGCCGACCAATCCGGCCAGCAACAATGGGCCGAGCGGCTGGCAAGGATTTTTGCGGAGATCGAGGTGGAGCTGAGGGCGGAGCGGCTGGTCGATTAGCCCCGCGTCGCAACGATATCCTCGCCGATCGAGATGCGTATCGCCGCCGCAAAGGGTTCAGGGCCAACCGGCCCGATGGAGCTATTTCGCCCTGGTCAGCGCCAGCCAGATGCCGCCGCCGATCATGAAGCCGCCGGAGACGCGCGACATCAGCCGCGTGCGGCGGGCCGAGAAAAATTTCCGGGCGCGCCCGGCCGCGATGGCGTAGAGCGCATCCGTCATCGCAGCGGTGACCATGAAAGTCGCCCCCAATAGCGCGACCTGCGGGAAGCGGTCGCGGTTCATATCCATGAACTGAGGAATGAAGGCGCCGAAGAAGATCAGCACCTTTGGGTTCGACAACAGCACCAGGAAACCTTGCAGGAAGAACCCGCCGCGCGGCGGCGCCGGCGGCTGGTCGACATCGACGCCCTCGACCGGCGCCCAGATCAGCTTGACGCCGAGCCAGATCAGATAGGCGGCACCGGCAAAGCGAACCCAGTCGAACCAGTAGCCCATGGTCGCCATCAGCGAGGTCAGGCCGACCGCGACGATGCCGATGACGATGGCGAGGCCTACTTGCGCGCCGGCGACATTGGTCAGCGCCGCACGCGTGCCGTGGCGCAGGCCATTGGCGATGACGAGGGTGACGATGGGACCCGGCAGCAGCGCCAGCGCAATGCAGGCGGCGACGAAGGCGAAATAGGCTTGCATGGACATCATGGGGAGGACTCGCTGAGGGCAGTTTGCGGCATTAATGCATGGCACTCACTTTCCGTCCAGCGCCGCCATCACCCACGTCTTGATCTCCTGGGTTTCGAGGAACGCGAGTGCCGCGCGCTGCATCACGCCTGCTTCCCCACGTCCCTGCGTCGCTGCAACGAAAAGATCGCAGCGCCGCGAGACGGCGATGCCGATTGCGGCATGACGAGCGCCGTCGGGCATATCCAGATCATAGCGCCTGGCGCGGCCGTGCATCGCTCCGACGCCCACTTCCTCACCCGGCGCTACGGCCGCAAAGCGCGGACTGATCAGATCGATATCGGCGACACGATCCACCTCGTCGTCGTCAGCGACACCGCGGTCGCAATTGCAGAAGCCGCGTTTCGCGCGCAGGTACAGCTCAGCGCCGGCGCAGGCGCCATCGCAACGAAACGCGCGGCCGGCGGACCAGCCGTCGCGGGGGAACGGCCAGGCGATCTCGCGCCAGCGCGCTGTCTCTTCCGCCGGTGCCGGCGCGAGCTGATAGGCCCCGACACCGGACGCGCCCAGCGCAAACACCACAGCTGCGATCGCCGCCCCGCGCCGCATCGTCAGGTCTTCGGCAGACCGGCCGCCGCGCGCGCGGGTCCGGTCAGTTCGAGAATGTGCAGGCCGGTATTGGCACGATCGACGATGTAGACGTAGCCACGATCGTCGGTCTCGACATTGTTGGTCTGGATCGCGACCTTGCAGCGTTCGCCGCCCTCGATCGGAATGCAGCGTTTGTCGGTCGCGCTCGTGATCGACGGAATGAAGTAACCGACTTCCTTTGGATGATAGGGATCGCGGATGTCGAGCGCGCGCACGCCGGCGTTGAAGAAGGCGATGAAGGCCATCTTCTTGTAATAGACCGGCGCCATGCTTTCGTTCGCCGAATGCGAGCCGAAGCGCCCGCCGCGCCGGCAGAACTGTCCGCTCGCCTCCGGCACGGTGTAGCTCGAGATCATCATCGGCCGCGTCTCGGTGGTGACGTCGGCGAACCACACCATCTGCCGCGCCTCGCCGCATTCATTCAAAATCGCCTCGTCCACGATCATGACGATGTCGCGGGTCTTGCCGTCCTTGTCCTCGGCAAATTCCGCGACCGGCATGTCGAGCATCGGAAACGTGGTATGCGCGCCGTTGAAGGCCGACATCGGCATGCGCGAAATCTCGGGAAAGCGCAGATTGTCCGGCGTCGGCTCCTTCGGCCCGTTCAAAAGCTTGTCGCGATCGACGATCTGCAGGATGCCGCCCTTGTTGGTGCCGTAGCCGAAATAGACGCGATTGCCCTGCGGCCCCGTCGAAATCGGCCCGTGCAATTCGGTGGGCACCGCGCCGGTCGAACCGGGCTCCTGACCGGGCAAGCCAAAATCCCTGATCTTCTGCGGATGCGCGGGATCGCTGAGATCATAGACCTGCGTCATGCGCCGCGTGCGCCAGTCCGGCGCGCCCGAAACGAGGAAGGCAATGCCGGTGTCGCACTCCCACCAGCTCTTGTGCGTGTCCTTCAGGCCGTCGATGCGCGTGACGAGCACCGGGCTTGCGGGATCGGCGACGTTCCAGATCTCATGCGCCTGGCTGCCGAAGGTGCGCAGCATGTAGACGGCGTTGGGATCGCCCTTCGGCAACGACTTGCCGTCGCAGATGCGCACCATTTGCGCGCCGCCGGATTCATACTTGCCCTCCTGCCCCGGCAGGTGCCGCAAATATTTCGGGCGCGCGGGATCGGTGACGTCGACGATCGAGGTACCGTTCGGTTCGGCCTGCCCGGTCATCGGATTGACGGGAGCGGGCACATCGTCGGTGCCGCCGTGATGGCCGATATAGGCGATCCAGCGGTCGCCCTGGTGATGGATGGTCGGCTGATAGGCGCTACGCGCCTGGAGGTCGCTCGCACCGACCAGCTTCATGTTGGAAGCTTCGGGCGGCGCGCCGATGGTCTGCTTCTGCGCATGTGCCGCGGTGCTGCAGGCGAAAAAGACGAGGCCTGCGGCAGTCAAGACGCAACGGAACATCGAAGTCCTCCCGGAACCAATCTACGTTGGCTGAGATTTAATTCTAGCACAGCCATTTGCGCGCGCCAAAGACATCATCTTGACATGCAACTATTTGGTTGCCTATTATCCTCGCCATGGATGACGTCTTCAAAGCGCTCGCCGATGCGTCACGACGGTCGCTGCTCGACAGGCTTCACGCCAGGAACGGCCAGACGCTGAACGAGCTCTGCGAAGACCTCGCGATGACGCGCCAGGCCGTGACCAAGCACCTTGTGATTCTGGAAGAGGCCAATCTGGTCACGACCATCAGGCATGGCCGCGAGAAGCTGCACTATCTCAATCCGGTGCCGATCCAACAGATCGGCGAACGCTGGATCAAAAAAT
The DNA here is from genome assembly GCF_040548035.1 of Bradyrhizobium sp. LB8.2. Lineage (NCBI taxonomy): Bacteria > Pseudomonadati > Pseudomonadota > Alphaproteobacteria > Hyphomicrobiales > Nitrobacteraceae > Bradyrhizobium > Bradyrhizobium sp. LB8.2. Next base: position 22,287 of record NZ_JBEPQV010000018.1, read on the forward strand.
TCGAGCGCGGCAAGCTCGCCGCGCTGAGCGAGTTGAAACGCCAGTTGGAGAAGCGCGATGAGTAAGCCGCAATTCGTCTATGTCACCTACATCGAGACCACTCCGGAGACACTGTGGAAGGCGCTGACGTCGAGCGAATTCACGAGGCAGTACTGGTTCGGCGCCGAGGTGCAGTCGGACTGGAAGGTCGGTTCCCCCTTCGCGCTCCTGCTGGAGGGCGAGACCACCGATTCCGGCGAGATCCTCGAGGCTGATCCGCCGCGGCGACTGTCCTACAGCTTCAAGCACCAGAAATACGAGGAGCTGCGCGGTGAGCCGATATCCCGCGTCGTGTTCACGCTCGAGCCGTTCGGCTCGCTCGTCCGTTTGACCGTGCTGCATGACGGATTCATCGAAGGCGGGAAGTATCTCGGGGCCGTCTCCAATGGCTGGCCGGCGATCCTGTCCGGGCTCAAGAGCCTGCTGGAAAGAGGCAAAGTGCTCGCCATTCCGCGCGCAGCCCTCAACAAGGGACTCGATGCAAAATGAACCTTGACCAATTCAAGCCGCTCACCGTCTACACCATCTACATTGCCTCGACGCCGGAAAAGGTGTGGGAAGCACTGACTTCGGCCGAGTTCAGCAAGCAGTACTTCTTCGGTAATGCCGTGGAGGTCGAGTCGCGACTTGGCGGCGCGTTCATCGTTCGCACGCCCGATGGCGCCCTGCACATCAGCGGCGAGGTGCTCGCATACGATCCGCCGCGAAAGCTCTCGGTCAGCTTCAACGTCAATTGGCCCGAGCTGATCGAAAAGCTCGGACCGACCCTGGTCACCTACGAGATCGAACCGGTCGGCGAAGCCGTTCGCCTCACGATGAGCGAAGGCCACGACCGTCCGCTCAGCGACGACATCCTCTCCGGCGGCCGCACCGGCTGGCCCGCAATCCTGTCGGGGCTGAAGAGCCTGCTGGAAACGGGCAAGGCGCCGCAGATCAAGACGGCGCCGCCGGTGCAGATGCTGGAAGCGTTGAAGGCGATGGGGATCAAGACACCGTAGCGGGCGGGCTCTGGGCCCTCATCGCTTCTTCTTCACCGCCGGCGGATTGATCTCGTCGATCTTGCGATTGCAATCCGCTTCCGAGTCGTGCGGTCCCGAGACAAAGGTCCCGCTGACCTTGATCGCGTACCAGCCCGACTCTACGCCGAGCCGAAGCGCTTCTTCTGTCTTGACGTGCCGTGGGGAGAACGTTTGCATCAGGGGTGCTTTCGGTTGGCGTTCGATCTCATGATCGAATCGCGGTGGAACCTTCGGGCGTCCGCGGCATGAGCCTGCCGCGTCCAGCTCACCCGCTGGAATGGGCAGTATGCGCAACGACCGCTGTTATGACGTCGGCGACGAGTTGACTTTACCGGTGCGAGGGAGTGAGGCGCTTCACGTCGCGCGCGAATAGTCGTGGCGCTGCGTATGCGCAGAGAAGACAGGCCTTTCCGACATTCCCGCACCGTGCGCGCAATCGCTGCAATTAGCTATCGCTTTCTCGTCCGCGCCGCGCTTTTGAAGCGCCAATGCCGCTTTCGATCCAATAAGCCGTCGAAAGCCTTGTGTGCGACCGCTCCGTAGCCATGTTGGGAGCTTAGCCAAGGGAAAACGTATGAAGCTCCGCGTCGGGTTTGAGATGCTGTACGAATTCCCGCAGCCCACGCCTATGCTCATGGTGTTGGGCACGCACTTCACGCGCGCCTCCGATGTCATCGTGCCCGACCTGCTGACCACCAGACCCTCGGTGGCGATCAGTCCCTATCGTGACCTCTTCGGCAATTGGTGCAGCCGCATCGTGGCGCCGGCCGGCGCCTTTCGCCTTGCCGGCGACGGCGTCGTGAGCGACAGCGGTCTGCCCGACCCGGTGTTTCCGAACGCGTCTCAGCACGCCGTCGAAGCGCTGCCGGCCGACACGCTGGTCTATCTGCTCGGCAGCCGCTACTGCGAGACCGATCGCCTGTCGGATATCGCATGGAAATTGTTCGAGCACACGCCGCCTGGCTGGGCGCGGGTCCAGGCCATCTGCGATTTCGTTCACCGTCACATCGCTTTCGGCTATGAACACGCGCGCGCAACCAAGTCGGCGCGGGAAGCCTACGACGAAGGCAAGGGTGTGTGCCGCGACTATGCGCATCTTGCCATCACGTTCTGCCGCTGCATGAACATCCCGGCGCGCTACTGCACCGGCTATCTCAGCGACATCGGCACGCCGAAGCCCTGGGCCGTGGGAGATTTCGCCGGCTGGTTCGAGGCTTATCTCGGTGGAAGCTGGCACATGTTCGATCCGCGCAACAATACGCCGCGGATCGGCCGCGTGCTGATCGCACAAGGACGCGACGCCGCGGACGTCCCGATCACCCAGACGTTCGGTCCGAATACCCTGCTCAATTTCAAGGTATGGACCGACGAGGTTGCCTGATGACCGGCAGCAGCGCCGCCCTCAGCGCCGATGAATTTGCATCATTGGCCGAGATTAACTCGAACCGACCTCATCCGGCGCTCGTCGCCTAGCAACGGGCGAATAGCTCGCTGCCATTGCGTCCGGCTCCTGTTCCGCCACTGGCACCACGATCCGCCGATAAAGATGCCAGTTCGCGTGCCCGAGCACGGGCAGCGTCGCCACCGGGCCCAAGAAATACGGCAGCGCCGAGACGATCAGCAGCATCACGATGACGGCGGCCCAAAATCCGGTCAAGGCGCCCGACGGAGTCGGCAACGCCCTCATCCTGACCAAGCCGTTCCGGGGACGAGACCTCGCAGCGATGCTGCGGTCAGCGCTGTCGGCGCCGTCGCGATGAGATGACGACGTGCTCTACCCGAGCGCCCGCAGTTCGCGCCGCAGCACCTTTCCGGTCGCCGTCATCGGCAGTGTCTCCGCGAACTCCACGAAGCGCGGGTATTCGTGGGCGGCGAGCTGCACCTTGACGAACTCCTGGATCTCGCGCGCGAGCGCATCGCCGGCGGCAAAGCCCGGGCGCAGCACGATCCAGGCCTTGATCGATTCGGTGCGGATCGGATCGGGAATGCCGACCACCGCTGCCATCGCCACCGCCCGGTGCTTCATCAGCGTGTGCTCGATCTCGGACGGGCCGACACGATAGCCGGCGGTCGTGATGACGTCGTCCTCGCGGCTGACGTACCAGAAGTAACCGTCCTCGTCCTGGATGCCGAGATCGCCGGTGAGCAGGAACTCGCCGGCATATTTCTTCGCCGTCGCGTCCGGATTGCGCCAGTACTCGATCATCGTGCACGGGCACGGCTGGCGCACGCCGATGATGCCGCGCTGTCCCCTCGGCTGCTCCTCGCCTGTGTCGTTGACGATGCGAACATCGAAACCCGGCGTCGCCTTGCCCATCGAACCGGGGCGGATCGGAAACAGATTCGCGTTGCTGCCGATCACGAGATTGCATTCTGTCTGGCCAAACACCTCATGCGCGTCGATGCCAAAAGTCTCGCGCACCCAGCCGAGCAGCTCGCCGCCGAGGGATTCACCGCCGGTGAAGATGCTGCGCAGCTTGACACCGGAATGCGTCACGCCGGCCTGCCGCATCAGTTTTAGCGCAGTCGGCGGCAGGAAGACGTTGCGGACACCGAGATCGGCCATCATCTGCATCGCCGCCTGCGGCTCGAATTTTCGCGCGCGGTGACCGACCAGGGGAATGCCGTGATACCAGAACGCGAACAGGCCGTTCACGAGTCCACCGATCCAGGCCCAGTCCGCCGGCGTCCACATGAGATCGCCGGCGCGCGGCAGGAAGTTGTGGCACATCTCGACATTGGGGAGATGGCCGAGCACCACGCGATGCGCATGCAGCGCGCCCTTCGGATTGCCTGTCGTGCCCGAGGTATAGATGATCAGCGCGGGATCATCCGCAGACGTGTCCACCAGTGCGAAGTCAGGCGATGCGGCCTTGATCGAATCCCAGAACGATTTCGTGCCCGCGGCTGCGCGCTCGCCGACGACATAGACGTTCTTCAGGTCCGGCAGCCGGTCGCGAATCTTCGAAAGCTTCTCCCAGCCGCCCTCGTCCGTGACGATCGCCTTGGCCTGTGAATTCGAAAGCCGGAACTCCAGCGCGTCCTCGCCGAACAGTGCGAACAGCGGGATCGAGATCATCGCCGAACGGAATGCCGCCATGTGCGCGATCGGCAGCTCCAGCGATTGCGACAGGAACACCGCGACGCGGTCGCCGCGGGCAAGACCATCCGCCTTGAGAACGTTGGCGAAGCGACGCGACATCTCCGCGACCTCGTCGAAGGACGTGCGCGTGGTGACGCCGTTCTCGTCGACATAGACCAGCGCGAGGCGGCCGGTGCCGTCGGCGTGGCGATCGCAGCAGGCCTCCGCCATGTTGAAGCGCGCCGGGACGTCCCAGCGGAAGTTGCGATAGAGCTCGTCGTAGGTTGCGGCTTCAGTGAGCATGAACTTGATCCTACCTCACGGTCGCGAAGAACTTGCGGACCTCGCCGACGTACAGCTCCGGCTGCTCGAACGCGGCGAAATGGCCGCCCTTCTCCATCTCGCTCCAGTGCGTGATGTTGTGGAAGTTCGGCTCCATCCAGCGCCGCACCGGCGTGATGATCTCCCTGGGGAAGACAGCGACACCGGTCGGCACCTTGACGACCGGCGTGGTGCGGCGCTTGCCAAAACTTTCCCAATAGAGCCGCGCCGATGAGGTCGCCGTCTCCGTCGCCCAATAGAGCATGACGTTGTCGAGCAGCTCGTCGCGGGTGAAGATGTTTTCGGGATGGCCGTTGCAATCGGTCCAGGCCCAGAATTTTTCCAGAATCCAGCCCGCCTGCCCGCTCGGCGAATCCGTCAAGCCGTAGCCGAGGGTCTGCGGCCGCGTCGATTGCTGCTTCGAATAGCCGGAGTCGAGATCGACGTAATGCTTGAGGCCGGCGAGCGCCCGCTTCTCCTCCGGTGTCGGCTCGCCATCGACCTTCGGCGCTGCGTTGAAGGCGAGCGTGATGTGAATGCCGGCGCAATGGTCGCCGTCCTGCATGCCAAGCGAGGTCGTCACCGCCGAGCCCCAGTCGCCGCCTTGCGCGCCATAGCGCGCGTAACCGAGCCGGTCCATCAGCTTGGCCCAGGTCGCGGCGATGCGATCAACGCCCCAGCCGGTGGCCTTCGGCTTCGCGGAGAAGCCAAAACCCGGGAGCGACGGACAGATAACATGGAAGGCATCGGCGGGATTGCCGCCATGCGCGGCGGGATCGACCAGCGGCGCGATCACCTTCTGGAATTCGACGATCGAGCCGGGCCAGCCATGGGTGATGATCAGCGGCAGCGCCGCCGGCTCCTTCGAGCGCACATGCAGGAAATGGATGTCGAGCCCGTCGATCTCGGTGGTGAACTGCTCGAAGCGATTAAGTTTCGCTTCGCGCGCCCGCCAGTCGTAGTCGTTGGCCCAATAGGTGCAGATCTCCCGGATCCATTTCAGCGGCGCGCCCTGGCTCCAGTCGTCGACCAGCTCCGCCTCCGGCCAGCGCGTGCGCGCGAGGCGCGACTTGAGGTCGGTGAGGATGTCGTCGCCGATGGCGATGCGAAAGGGTTTTATGGCGCCGGTCATCGGTTGCCTCCCGAGTTTCTTTCGTCATTCCGGGCGCGCGAAGCGCGATCCCGGAATGACGGCTCAGCCCGTCAGCGCCGCCTTCACCATGCCGCTGGCCTTGCCGAAATCCATCTGGCCGGCGTACTTCGTCTTCAACACGGCGATCACCTTGCCCATGTCCTTCATGCCGGCCGCGCCGGTATCGGCGATCGCGTCCGAGATCGCTTTCTTCACGTCGTCGTCCGACATCTGCTTCGGCAGATAGGCCGAGATCACCGCGATCTCCTCGCGCTCCTGCGCGGCGAGCTCGGCACGGCCGCCCTTCTCGTAGAGCTCGACCGATTCCTGGCGCTGCTTGATCATCTTCTGAAAAACCCCGAGCAGGTCGGCATCCGACAGCGGCGGCTTGCCGTTGCCGCGCGCCTCGATGTCGGCGTTCTTGATGGTCGAGTTGACCATGCGCAGCGTGGACAGCTTGCGCTCTTCCTTGGCCTTCATGGCCTCCTTGACCGCATTGTTGATGTCGTCGCGCAGCATGATCGTGCTCCCCTAGAATATCCGACGCCTGATCTAGGCCGTTCGCAGCCCTGAGACAACCGGGGTTCCCAGCCATTCGACCAGCGCTCGCACCGTTGCCCCAGGCTGCTCCGGCTGCGGCAGATGTCCGCAATTCTCCAAAACGACGAGCTTCGCGCCGGCAATGCCCTCCGCCATCTCTTTCGAGAACGCGTTGGGGATGGTGTTGTCCTGATCGCCCGTTAGCACCAGCGTCGGGCATTTGATCGTGGCAAGCGTCGGCCGTGAATCCACCCGCGCGATGATCGCGGTCTGCTGCCGCAGATAACCTTCGACGCCGACGTCCTCGCCCTGCTCATGCACGAGCTGGCGAATGGCGGCATCGTCGCGGCGCGAGGGATGCACCAGTTCGGGAAACATCTCCTCGCGAGCCGCACACAGCTCGCCGCGCTTGGCACGCTGCATAAGGCCGCGGCGGCGCGTGGTCGCCTCCTCCGTGTCGGGCCGGGCCTGCGTGTTGATCAGCGCGAGCCTGGCCACCCGCTCGGGCGCCTGGCGCATGATATCGAGCGCGACGTAGCCGCCCATCGAATGGCCGGCGAGCGCGAAGCGCGGCGGCGCCTCGCTCAGCACCCGACGGGCGATCGCGGCCATGCTGTCGTCACGGATATGGTTGGCGACCATCACCGGGCCGAACCGCCAGAGCGAGGGGATCACCGGGGCATAGATCCGGGCCGAGGACGCCAATCCCGGAACCAGCACAATCGGGGTCGTCTGGTCCATTATTGCCTCTCAAGCCCCGGAATTTGCCGGAAATTATGCCACCGAGCTTAAGGGCCCGAGGAGAGCTGTCAAATATGCAAAAACGCATGTGAATCCGCGCTTCTCCGCTTTGACGGCAGCGCCCGCGGGGACTATGAACCGGGCTTATGACACAATCCGAAAACGATACCGCCTGGCCGGACCACAAACCGACCGCGCTGTTGGTGCTTGCCGACGGCACGGTGCTCGAAGGCTTTGGTCTCGGGGCCGAAGGCCAAGCCGTCGGCGAGGTCTGCTTCAACACCGCGATGACCGGCTACGAGGAGATTCTCACCGATCCCTCCTATGCCGGCCAGCTCATCACCTTCACCTTCCCGCATATCGGCAACGTCGGCACCAACGACGACGACATCGAGACGGTGAACATGGCCGCGACGCCCGGCGCGCGCGGCGTGATCCTGCGCACCGCGATCACCGATCCCTCGAACTATCGTGCCACCAAGCATCTCGATCAGTGGCTGAAGGCACGCGGCATCATCGGCCTCTCCGGCATCGACACCCGTGCACTGACCGCGCTGATCCGCAGCAAGGGCATGCCCAACGCCGTGATCGCGCACGCCAGGGACGGCGAGTTCGATCTGCACGGCCTGAAGGAAGAAGCGCGCGAATGGCCGGGCCTCGAAGGCATGGACCTCGTGCCGATGGTCACCTCCGGCCAGCGCTTCACCTGGGACGAGACGCCGTGGCTGTGGGAGAAGGGCTTTGGCCGCCAGGACCAGCCTGAGTTCAACGTCGTCGCCATCGACTACGGCATCAAGCGCAACATTTTGCGCCTGCTCGCCGGCGTCGGCTGCAAGGTGACGGTGGTGCCGGCAACGACCTCGTCCGAAGATATTCTTGCGATGAAGCCGGACGGCGTGTTCCTGTCGAACGGTCCGGGCGATCCGGCCGCGACCGGCAAATATGCCGTGCCTGTGATCCAGGACGTGATCAAGTCGGGCACGCCGACGTTCGGAATTTGTCTCGGTCACCAGATGCTCGGCCTCGCGGTCGGCGCCAAGACGAGGAAGATGCATCAGGGCCATCACGGCGCCAATCACCCCGTGAAGGACGAGACCACCGGCAAGGTCGAGATCACCTCGATGAACCACGGCTTTGCCGTGGACGAGAGCACCCTGCCGACGGGCGCGACCCAGACTCACATCTCGCTGTTCGACGGCTCCAATTGCGGTATCCAGCTCGACGGCAAACCGGTGTTCTCGGTGCAATACCACCCCGAGGCCTCACCGGGTCCGCGCGATTCGCACTATCTGTTCCAGCGTTTTGCGGACCTGATGCGGCAGAACAAGAGCGCGTAAGGACCACCGCTCCCGTGCCCCGGGCGCAGTGCCATAGCGCGTCGAGACGCGCGTGAACGCGCCTTAGGCGCCGCTCTTAGCGGCGTGATGCGCTGCTGAACCGGGGCCCCTGCCCGCGGCACTCTGGGTCCCGGCTCTGCGCAGCAACGCAAGAGCGCTGCAGCGCGTCCGGGACACGAGACCTCCAGAGGAACGCCTCCTCCTGCTTTAATGTTGTCTCGACACCTTCGTGCAGCAGGAGCCCCGCCATGCCCGCCGTCCGCGATAATGCCGAGCCGCTCGCCATCGTGTTCGAGGACGACGGGCTCGTGCCGAACAACATCCTCCCGTTCCTGGTCTACCAGGGCGCGGTGAAGCTCGATTCCAGACAGCCGGAAGAGACGATCGAAAATATGTTCGAAGCGAACGGCTGGGGCGGGACGTGGCGCAATGGGGTCTTCGACTATCTGCACTATCACGCGACGGTGCATGAGGTGCTCGGCGTTGCGCGCGGGAGCGCGCGGGTCCGCTTCGGTGGCGACCACGGTCAGGAGCTGGAGATCAAGGCCGGGGACGTCGCGATTCTCCCTGCCGGCACCGGGCATCAATGCATCAAGGCGAGCGAGGGTTTCTGCGTGATCGGCGCCTATCCGCCGGGTGCGAAGATGGAGATCACCCGGGCGACGCCGGAGAATCACGCGAAAGCGCTGAAGACGATTCCAAACGTCGCGCTGCCGCCGGCCGATCCGGTGACGGGCAAGAATGGCGCGTTGATGCGGTTGTGGCGGTAGTCGCAACGACGGTGCCGCAGGGGTGGGCAAAGCCAAGCGTGCCCACCAAACGACTTGAACTGCAGATAGATGGTGGGCACGGCGCGCGAAGAGTGCGCCTTTGCCCACCCTGCCCTACGCCTCGTTGGCGCCTTCCTGACGTGTGGCTTCGAACAGGAACCAGGTGCGGCGCTCGGTCTCGTCGATGAAGTTCTCGAGGATGCTGGCGCTGGCGACGTCGCCGACCTCGTCGCACACCTCGTGCGCCTTTCGCATCGCGCTCGCGACGTGCTTATTGTCCTGCATCAATTCACGCAACATCTCGCGCGGCGGGACGTAGTCCTCGTTGTTGTCCTTGATGGTCTGGAGTTTCGCGACCTGGCCGATCGACTTCAGCGTGGTGCCGCCGATCTTGCGGACCCGTTCAGCGAGCTGGTCGGTGGTGGCGAAGATCTGGTCGGACTGTTCGTCGAGCAGCAAATGATAGTCGCGGAAATGCCGGCCGCTGATGTGCCAGTGGAAGTTCTTGGTCTTCAGATACAGCGCGAACGCATCGGCCAGAAGCACGTTGAGCGCCTCCGAAACCTTCTTGACCGCCTGAGGCGACAGATCGGTGGGGGTATCGAGGTCGGGCGAGACCTTGGTAGGGGCTTTGCTCACGGGAAACCTTCCTGTTAGGACGCGGACATTGACGGCGCGCCGTCGCACCCCTAACGCAGGCGGGCAGCGCCGGTTCCTTTGGCGGAACCGTTTGGCCGGGGCCCTCAGATACCATGGACGATTGGATCGATTATTACGACTCGACGCATACGATCTATGTCAGCAAGTTGCATCGCGACTTGCACTTCCAGATCATCGCACGGGACATCATCGGCTATATCTCCTCGCCCGAGGCGAACGTGCTCGACTATGCCTGCGGCGAGGCGCTGTCCGCGAGCCAAGTGGCGGCGGCCTGCGGCAAGTTGATCCTCGCCGAGCCTGCGCCCGGCGTTCGCGGCCGGTTGATCGCGCGGTTTGCCCCGAACACGAAGATCCGCGTCCGCTCGCTCGACGATGTCCACAACATGCAGGAGCAGTCGATCGATCTCGCCGTGATGAACTCGGTCGCGCAATACATGACGCCGGACGAGCTCGATGCCGCGCTCCTCAACTTCCGACGTATTTTGAAGCCCTCCGGCAAGCTGGTGCTCGGCGACATCCTCCAGCCCGACGTCGGCATGTTCAGGGACGTCACAGCGCTGCTCAGCTTCGGCCTGCGTCACGGCTTTTTGAAAGATGCGCTGATCGGGCTGATCAGCACCGCGCTGTCAGATTACCGTCATCTGCGTACGCGCATTGGGCTGCAGCGCTATAGCGAGGACGAGATCACCGCCAGGCTCAAGGCCGCCGGCTTCGCGGTCCAGCGCGCTGACGGCAATATCGGCCACAATCGCTGGCGGATGACCTTCATCGCGCGGCCGCCTTTGGTGCGTTAAGCATAACGATTGCCTGGGGTGGCTTGTCGCACCCCGATCGGCAATGATCGCCACGGCCCGGTGGCGGAAGCGTCTACGCGAGAGCAGTGCATCGCTCTTCATCCTGGTTCAAATCCAGGCCGGGTCTCCAGCCTTCGCTGGCTTCGCCAGCTTAGGCCAGGCGTGCCCTTTCGTAGCGAAGACTGCCTCGACGAAGGGCGAAATCGGCGTTGGCGCGCAATCGTCTCAGCTTCATCCCGCAGCAGGCACTTCGCACTCCGACAGCAGCTGAAGCCGGTCGGCATCCTTCGCTGCCGATTTCACCACCGCATCGAGCAGTCCGGGGAAACGGGCATCCAGATCCTCGCGGCGCAGCCGCATGAAGCGGTTGGTGCCCGCCACGCGCGTCTGCATCAGACCGGATTCCCGCAGCTTCGCGAAATGATAGGCGAGATTCGACTTGCCGCTGAGCGCATTGAAGTCGCCGCAGCACAATTCGCTACTGACACCTTCCTGCTGGGCGAGCTGGTAGACGATCGCCAATCGGATCGGATCGCTCAGGCAATCCAGAACCATCGGCAGCTCGATCTGCTCGCGGGTGGGGTGGGGTGGCGTGCGGCTCATGGCTCACGATCATAGCGAAATGGTCTCGATGTTCAATAGTTCTTGAACCAATTGACTCATGCACCGGTCCAATTGATAGTTCAATAAACATTGAACATGGGGATTTTCCGATGAGCGTATTCTGGTTGGCCCTGGCGGCCTTTGCGATCGGCACGGAAGGCTTTGTCATTGCAGGACTTTTGCCGGCGATCGCAACCGACCTGTCAATTTCCGTCTCCGCCGCCGGCCAATTGGTCACCGCCTACGCCCTCACCTATGCCGTGGGCTCGCCAATCCTGGCGGTGACGCTGAACAATATTGACCGCCGCACCGTGCTGGCCCTGGCGCTATCGACCTTCATCGCCGGAAACCTCGCGGCGATGGTGGCGTCCAATTACGGCCTGCTGCTGGCCTTGCGCATGCTGATGGCGCTGGGCTCCGGGCTGTGCATGCCGACCGCACTGGCCGTATCCGTGGCCGTCGCCTCGCCGGAGCGGCGCGGCCGCGCGGTGGCGCTGGTCACGTCGGGACTCACGGTTGCGACCGTCATCGGCGTTCCCCTCGGCAATCTCGTCGGCAGCCTCTTCGGATGGCGTGCGACCTTTGCCATGGTCGCCCTGATCGGCGCCGTCGCGCTCGCCGGCCTCCTGCTCGGCCTGCCCCGCGGCCTGCCGCGCAACACGGCCTCGCTCAGCGAGCGGCTGGCGGTGGCGCGTCACAGCAATGTCCTGATCGCGCTCGTGATCACGATTTTATGGGCGCTCGGCGGCTTCACAATGTTCACCTATTTCGCGGTCCCGCTGCGCGCGCTGGGCTTCGATGCCTCGCGCATCAGTCTCGCGCTCCTGGTGTTCGGCGCGGCCGCGGCGATCGGGAACATGCTCGGCGGCCTGTTGGCCGACCGGCTGGGCACCATCGTCACCGCGGCGCTCGGCCTGACCGGCATGGCCAGCGCGCTTTTCCTGCATTCGCTGGTGCTGAAATTCCTCCCCGGCCAGGCGCATTACGCGATCCTGGGCCCGATCTTCCTCCAGGGCCTTTCGGGCTGGGCGTTCTATCCGGCCCAGGTCGCCAGCATCATCAGGATCGACCCCAAGGCCTCGATGATTGCGCTCTCCCTCAACGCCTCGGCCATGTATCTCGGCTTCGCGATCGGCGGAGCCTTCGGAGGCGCCGTGCTTGCGGCGTGGAGCCCGGCTGATCTCGGCTGGGTCGGCGGATTGAGCGTTTCGGCTGCCCTTCTGGTGCACCTTGCCCGTGGCTGGCAGGCCCGACCAAAACCGGTCAAAATTGCCGGTTGATGGGCGTTTTTCGGGGTTTCGCCGCCCCGAAAACTGGTCTAAGACCCACCCGCGCGCAGGGAGACCACCGCGCTCTCGGCCAAAGGGACGCGCAGCAAGCGCGCCCTTTTTTTGTGCCCAAATTCCACTTCGGCGAGAGTTGATGCCCAAACGTACAGACATCACCACCATCCTGATCATCGGCGCCGGTCCCATCGTGATCGGACAGGCCTGCGAGTTCGACTATTCGGGCACGCAGGCGGTGAAGACGCTGAAGGAAGAGGGCTACCGCATCGTCCTCGTCAATTCCAACCCGGCCACCATCATGACCGATCCGGAATTGGCGGATGCGACCTATATCGAGCCGATCACGCCCGAGATCGTCGCAAAGATCATCGAGAAGGAACGTCACGCCATCCCCGGCGGCTTCGCGCTGCTGCCGACCATGGGCGGACAGACCGCGCTGAACTGCGCGCTGTCGCTGCGCCGGCAGGGCACGCTCGAAAAGTTCGACGTCGAGATGATCGGCGCCACTGCTGACGCGATCGACAAGGCCGAGGACCGCCAGCTGTTCCGGGAGGCCATGACCAAGATCGGGCTTGAGACGCCGAAGTCGCGGCTCGCCAACGCCTCCGCCCTGAAGAAGTCCTTCCGCGACAAGTACCAAGCCGAACGCGCAAAGGCCTCGGGCGCGGCGCTCGCAGAGCTCGAGCAGCAGTGGACCCTCGGCGAAAGCGACCGCCGCAAGCGCTATCAGGAACATGCGCTCGGCCAGGCGCTGATGGCGCTGTCCGAGATCGGCCTGCCCGCGATCATCCGCCCCTCCTTCACCATGGGCGGCACCGGCGGCGGCATTGCCTACAACAAGGAAGAGTTCCTCGACATCATCGAGCGCGGCCTGGATGCGTCTCCCACCAACGAAGTGCTGATCGAAGAATCCGTGCTCGGCTGGAAAGAGTACGAGATGGAGGTGGTGCGCGACAAGAAAGACAATTGCATCATCGTCTGCTCGATCGAGAACCTCGATCCGATGGGCGTGCACACCGGCGATTCCATCACGGTGGCGCCGGCGCTGACGCTGACCGACAAGGAATACCAGATCATGCGCGACGCCTCGCTGGCGGTGCTGCGCGAGATCGGCGTCGAGACCGGCGGCTCCAACGTGCAGTTCGGCGTCAATCCCGAAGACGGCCGCATGGTCGTCATCGAGATGAACCCGCGCGTGTCGCGTTCCTCCGCTCTGGCTTCGAAAGCCACCGGCTTTCCGATCGCAAAGGTCGCCGCCAAGCTTGCGGTCGGCTACACGCTCGACGAAATCTCCAACGACATCACCGGCGGCGCCACGCCGGCCTCGTTCGAGCCGACGATCGACTATGTCGTCACCAAGGTGCCGCGTTTCGCCTTCGAGAAATTCCCCGGCGCCTCCACCACACTGACGACGTCGATGAAGTCGGTCGGCGAAGTCATGGCGATCGGCCGCACCTTCCAGGAAAGCCTTCAGAAGGCATTGCGCGGGCTCGAGACCGGTCTCACCGGCCTCGACGAGATCGAGATCGAAGGTCTTGGCCGCGACGACGACAAGAACGCGATCCGCGCCGCGCTCGGCACGCCGACACCGAACCGGCTGCTCCAGGTCGCCCAGGCGATGCGGCTCGGCTGGTCGGACGAGGAGATCTTCAATTCCTGCAAGATCGATCCGTGGTTCCTCAGCGAGATGCGCGGCATCGTCGACATGGAAGCGAAGGTCCGCAAGAGCGGCCTGCCGGGCAACGCGTTCGGCATGCGCACGCTCAAGGCCATGGGCTTCTCCGATGCCCGGCTTGCGATGATCGCGGAGACGACGGAGGCGGAGGTGACGGCGAAGCGTCACGCGCTCGGCGTCCGCCCGGTCTACAAGCGCATCGACACCTGCGCGGCCGAGTTCGCTTCGCCCACCGCCTACATGTACTCGACCTATGAGGCGCCGTTCGCGGGTGCGCCTGCGGACGAGAGCGCGCCGTCCGACAAGAAGAAGGTCATCATCCTCGGCGGCGGGCCGAACCGCATCGGCCAGGGCATCGAGTTCGACTATTGCTGCTGCCATGCCTGCTTCGCGCTGCATGACGCCGGCTACGAATCCATCATGGTCAATTGCAACCCGGAGACGGTGTCGACCGACTACGACACCGCCGACCGGCTCTATTTCGAGTCGCTCACCGCCGAGGACGTGCTGGAGATCATCGCGAAGGAGCGCACCAACGGCACGCTGCATGGCGTGATCGTGCAGTTCGGCGGCCAGACCCCGCTCAAGCTAGCGCGCGCGCTGGAAGCCGCCGAAGTGCCGATCCTCGGCACCTCGCCCGACGCTATCGACCTGGCTGAGGACCGCGACCGCTTCAAGCGGGTGCTCGACAAGCTGCGGCTGAAGCAGCCGAAGAACGGCATCGCCTATTCGGTCGAGCAGGCGAGGCTCGTCTGCACCGATCTCGGACTGCCGCTGGTGGTGCGCCCGTCCTACGTGCTCGGCGGCCGCGCGATGCAGATCATCCGCGAGGAGAACCAGCTCAACGATTACCTGCTCGGCACGCTGCCAGAGCTGGTGCCGTCTGACGTCAAGGCGCGCTACCCGAACGACAAGACGGGGCAGATCAACACTGTGCTCGGCAAGAACCCGCTGCTGTTTGACCGCTATCTCTCCGACGCAACCGAGATCGATGTCGATTGCCTCTGCGACGGCAAGGACACCTTCATCGTCGGCATCATGGAGCACATCGAGGAAGCCGGCATCCATTCCGGCGACAGCGCCTGCTCGCTGCCGCCGCATTCGCTCGATGCCAAGATGATCGAGGAACTGGAGCGGCAGACCCGCGAGCTCGCGCTGGGCCTCGACGTCGTCGGCCTGATGAACGTGCAATACGCCATCAAGGACGGCGATATCTACGTGCTCGAAGTCAACCCGCGCGCCTCGCGCACGGTGCCTTTCGTCGCCAAGGTGGTCGGCACGCCGGTTGCGAAGATCGCGGCGCGCGTCATGGCCGGTGAAAAGCTCGCTGACTTCAAGTTGAAGAAGGCGGACTTCAAGCATGTCGGCGTCAAGGAATCGGTATTTCCGTTCGCCCGCTTCCCCGGCGTCGACACCGTGTTGGGTCCGGAGATGCGCTCGACCGGCGAGGTCATGGGTATCGACCGCTCCTTCGCGGTGGCGTTCGCCAAGAGTCAGCTCGGCGGCGGCACGCGGGTGCCGCGCAAGGGCACGGTGTTCGTCTCGGTTCGCGAGAGCGACAAGACGCGCATCGCCGAGGCCGTTCGCGAGCTGCATTCGCTCGGCTTCAAGGTGCTGGCGACATCGGGCACGGCGCGCTTCCTGACCGACCAGGGCATCCCGACCGAGAGGGTGAACAAAGTGCTGGAGGGCCGGCCGCACATCGTCGACGCCATCACCAATGGCGACGTCCAGCTCGTCTTCAACACCACCGAAGGCCCGCAGGCGCTCGCCGACAGCCGTTCTCTGCGGCGCGCGGCCCTCTTGCATAAAGTGCCATATTACACCACTCTTTCCGGGGCCGTGGCGGCCGCGCAGGGCATCCACGCCTATCTGGGCGGGGACCTTGAGGTTCGGACCCTGCAGAGCTACTTTTCGGAAACCTGATCGCGAGCGGAAGGCCCACTTTCCGCTAAGTGACTGGCGATGAAGCCACAATGACCGGAGGAACTGTCCGGCCATTTGGTTGTTCAGTTCCGGCCAAGCCCATATGAACGTCCGGCGTCGAGCCCGGATAGACTGACGAATCAAGTTGCGTGCGCGCTGACATTTCGGGGCGCGCGCGACCGAAGGACGAGAGAAGAGATGGAAAAGGTACCGATGACAGCGAGCGGCTTTGCCGCGCTCGGGGAAGAATTGAAGAAGCGCCAGTCGGAGGACCGTCCGCGCATCATCGAGCATATCGCGGAGGCGCGCTCGCACGGCGACCTTTCGGAGAACGCGGAATATCACGCTGCGAAGGAAGAGCAGTCCCACAATGAAGGCCGCATCGCCGAGCTCGAGGACAAGCTCGCGCGCGCCGACATCATCGACATTTCCAAGCTGTCCGGCGACACCATCAAATTCGGCGCCACCGTAACGCTGGTCGATGAGGACACCGAGAAAAAGAACGTGTGGCAGCTCGTCGGCGAAGTCGAGGCCGACGCCAAGAAGGGCCGCATCTCCATCACCTCGCCGCTCGCACGCGCGCTGATCGGCAAGAAGAAGGGCGCCACCGTCGAGGTCAACGCGCCCGGCGGCTCCAAGGCGTATGAGATCACCAAGGTGGAGTGGCGGTAGCGATTTGCCGTTGCGCGTGATTTAAAAAAGGCCGCGCACTGCGCGGCCTTTTTTGTTTCTGCATGTTGCTGGGAATGTGATGGGCTCGCGCCCCCACTCTCGTGTCCCGGACGCGCTGCAGCGTTCTTGCGCTGCTGCGCTGCGTCCGGGGCACGAGATCGTGCGAGCTACCTTCTTCCCCTCACGTCGAGCGGCACGGCCGCCTCGTATTTCGAGTTATGCAGCACGAGCGAGGTCCGCACGTTGCGGACGTGCGGGGCGGCGGTCAAATGGGTGACGAAATCCTGGAAGGTGGCCATGTCGGGTGCGACGCATTTCAGGATGAAATCGACTTCGCCCGACAGCATCCAGCACTCGCGCACCAGCGGCTCGGCACGGACGAACTCCTCGAAGGCGCGCAAATCAGCCTCGGCCTGGCTGGAGAGGTGCACTGCGGCAAACACCGTGACGTCGAAGCCGAGCTTTCGCGCGTCCAGGAGCCCGCGATAGCCGTGGATATACCCCTCCTCCTCCAAGGCCCGGACGCGGCGCAGGCAGGGCGGTGGCGAGATGCCGACGCGCCTGGCCAGCTCGACATTCGTGATTCGACCGTCGGCCTGAATCTCGGTGAGAATTTTCAGGTCGATCTCGTCTAGGTTCCGCGACACGTGATTGGAACTCCTGGCCTTTGCGGCGCTATTGGTGCGTTTATCGCAATCCTCATAGCGCAGACGGCCCGACCAGCGCAATTTTATTGCGCGTGCAGCGCAATCGACTTTTGTTCCTTGTTGGAAAAATCCGCCGACAGGGAATGCAATTCTTGCATAGCTCACCAGAAGGCTTAGATTAGCTCTGATATTTCAGCGCCTCCGCGAGGCCTCCCGGCACGTTCCGCGCCCGCGCTGCAATCCCCCGTGAAAGGCATCTGTCGAAATGTCCGCCGCTGTCCATGCAAAGGTCGTCATCATCGGCTCCGGCCCCGCCGGCTACACGGCGGCGATCTACGCCGCGCGCGCAATGCTCGAGCCGATTCTGATCCAGGGCATTCAGCCGGGCGGCCAGCTCACCATCACGACCGATGTCGAGAACTATCCGGGCTTCGCCGACGTGATCCAGGGCCCCTGGCTGATGGAGCAGATGGAGAAGCAGGCGCTGCATGTGGGCACCCAGATCAAGACCGATCTGGTGATCAAGCTCGACACCACGCAGCGGCCGTTCCGCCTCACCTGCGATAGCGGCGACGTCTATCTGGCCGAGACCGTGATCCTGGCCACCGGCGCCCAGGCGCGCTGGCTCGGCATCTCCTCCGAAGAAAACTTCAAGGGCTTTGGCGTCTCGGCCTGCGCCACCTGCGACGGCTTCTTCTACCGCGGCAAGGAAGTGGTCGTGGTCGGCGGCGGCAACACCGCCGTCGAGGAAGCGCTGTTCCTGACCAATTTCGCCTCGCAGGTGACTGTGGTTCACCGCCGCGACCATTTCCGCGCCGAGCGCATCCTGCAGGACCGCCTATTCAAGCATCCCAAGATCAAGGTGGTCTGGGACAACGCCATCGACGAGATCTGCGGCGAAGGCAATCCGGGCAAGGTCACTCATGTCCGTCTCAAGAACGTCAAGTCCGGCGCGCTCACCGAGCACAAGGCCGACGGTGTCTTCATCGCTATCGGGCATGCGCCGGCGACCGAGCTGGTGAAAGACCAAGTCAAGCTCAAGCCATCGGGCTATGTCGAGGTCGCCCCGAACTCGACCGCCACCTCGGTGCCCGGCCTGTTCGCCGCCGGCGACGTCGCCGACGAGACTTATCGTCAAGCGGTCACAGCGGCCGGCCTCGGCTGCATGGCGGCTCTCGAAGCCGAACGTTTCTTGGCCCTGCGCGCCAGCGAGCGCGCGGCAGCGGAATAAAGATCATGGCACGAACACGCGACGGATTCACGGATATGGACTGGGACAAGCTGAAGGTGTTTCACGCGGCGGCGGAAGCGGGAAGCTTCACCCATGCCGGCGAGCAGCTCGGCCTGTCGCAATCGGCGGTGTCACGCCAGGTCTCGGCGCTGGAGCAGGAGCTCTCGGTCTCGCTGTTCCACCGCCACGCCCGCGGCCTGATCCTCACCGAACAGGGCGACCTCCTGTTCCGCACCGCGCATGACGTGTTCATGCAGCTGCAGGCGGCGCGCGCCAAACTGACCGACAGCCGCGAGCGGCCGAGCGGTGATCTCAAGATCACCACCACGCCCGGCGTCGGCATCAACTGGCTGATCCCGCGGCTCGGCGAATTCACCGCGCTCTATCCGGAAATCCGGATCTCGCTGATCGTCACCGACGAAGAGCTCGACCTCTCGATGCGCGAGGCCGACGTCGCGATCCGCACCCGCAAGCCGACGCAGCCGGATCTCATTCAGCGCAAACTTTTCGCGATGGGCTTCCACGCCTATTGCTCGCCTGATTACATCAAGCGCTTCGGCACGCCGCGCACGCTGGAGGAGCTCGATTCCCACCGCATCATCACGCTCTCCGACGGCACCTTCGCGCCGCATCTTCAGAACCGCAACTGGCTGGTCGAAGCGGGACGCAACGGCTCGGGTCCGCGCGAAGCCTATTTCAGGGTCAACAACATCCTCGGCCTCGTCCGCGCATGTCAGCAAGGCCTCGGCATCGCGGCGTTGCCGGACTATCTGATCGAAGAACAGAGCCGCCTCGTGCAGCTGTTCGGCGAATCGGATTCGATCCAGCTCGATACGTATTTTGTCTATCCGGAAGAACTGAAGACGGTCGCGCGTGTGCAGGTGTTCCGCGACTTCGTGGTGAGCAAGGCGCAGCGCTGGCCGTCCTAATTTCCGCATGACTGACATGCGGCCTCGGCTGTTGCTGCAGGCCGCTCGTCAAGCTCATACTGTTTGCACGCTGAGCCTTCGCGTTGCGCATTTGTCCCCCTCCTCCAGTGGCGCGGGAGTTCAGTAATCCCTCTTGGAAGGTGATTGTGTCGGCCTCACGTGGCCAATACCTTAAGCCGGGCTCGTTCGAGCCCGGCTTTTTTTGACCTCTACGGCTTTCGCGTTCCGCGAGTGTTGACAGTTCCACGCGCACCCCGCATCATTTTCAAATGATCACGAAGTCGTGCGCAATTTCGTTCGAGGCAGCCGTCTCGAAAAAAGGCCCCCATCCGGGGACCTCGGATTTTTGCGCGCGCTAAACAAGCTTCGTCATCGCGAGCCAAACCCCGAAAACCCCGCCGCCTGGACGGGGTTTTTTCATGTGCCCTCGTCTCAGGTTTTCCCGAGAAGGAGATGGAACATGACCGGACTACAGGAACATTTGCACGGGCTCTGGCTGCCGCTGGTGACGCCGTTTCGCGACGGCGCTCTCGACGAACGGTCGCTGCGGCGGCTGACACGGCATTACAGCGGACAGGCCGTTGACGGCTTCATCCTGGGGGCGACCTCCGGCGAAGGCATGACGCTGCGCGATGCCGAGCTCGAACGCCTCGTCGCCATCGTGCGCGACGAGATGACCACCGGCCCCAGCAAGCTTCCGATCTGCCTCGGACTATCAGGCGCGGATACGGCGCGGCTGAAGGACCGCCTCGATGAAACCGCGGACTGGCCGATCGACGGCTATCTGATCGCGAGTCCCTATTATGTGCGACCGTCGCAGCGCGGCGTGCTGGCGCATTTCGAGGCGCTCGCCGATCACGCCGCCTGGCCGCTCGCGCTCTACAACATCCCCTATCGCACCTCGGTCAACATCACCAACCAGACGCTGCTGCGGCTTGCCGAGCATCCGAACATCATCGGCCTGAAGGATTGCGGCGCGAGCCGCGAGCAATCCATCGCGCTGCTGCGCGACCGTCCCAAGAACTTTCGCGTGCTGACCGGCGAGGACGCGAACTATTTCGAGGCACTCAGCGACGGCGCCGACGGCGGCATCGTGCTGTCAGCCCATCTCGAGACCGCGACGTTTGCGGCTGTGTATGCCGAGCTGAAGCGCGGCAACCACGATGCGGCGCTGGCGCGCTGGCAGGAGGTCGCGGAACTGACGCGCCTGTTGTTCACTGAACCCAGTCCCGCGCCGGCAAAGTACTGGCTGTGGCGCACGGGCCTCATCGACAGCCCCGAAGTGCGCCTGCCGATGGTCGAAGTCGGCAGCGAACTCGCTGCCCAGCTCGACCGCGAGATCGAGCGACGGATGCAAGTCGCGGCTTAGACGCTTTACTCTCTCTACGCACGCCGCTGCCCTTCTCCCTTGCGGGAGAAGGGAAGACGCACCGTGGTTAACCACGCGCCAACGGCCTTCACTGCTGCCGCATGACGCATCCACGGCTCGTTTACGCAATCGCGCCTATCGTCTTCATTCAAAGTCTTTCAAATGGGGGAATGACCATGGGGCAACGCATCCGCCCGCCGGCGGCAGATATATTCGCGTCCGCCGATCTGTTGCGCGGAATTCTGGTGGTGTCGTCGTTCGGCTTCTGGGCGGTGATGCTCGGCCTGATGCCGGTGCTGGTGTTTCGGGTCTGGCTGGCCTGACACAGCGCACGTCCGGATGGTTAATCCGTGGTTAGACTTGTGTTCGAATGCGCGCGAGATTGCGACCCGGAATCTTAAAGCATCCCGCCTATCGTTCATGCCCATAAGCGAAGAAATCGCGGGGGCGTTTGTGAATAGTCATAACGAAGTGGCGTCGCATTACGACGCGGGACAGCAGGGTTTTACCACCGAGGACATTCTCTGGGCCGCCGGCATCTGGTCGGTGATCCTCACCCTGTCGCCGGTGATCGTGTTCTACATGCTGATGGTGGCCTAGCTTTCATAGTGATCTCCAGAAACGCAAAACGCGCGGACATCCGCGCGTTTTTCGTCCGGGGAATGATTTATGGAAATTACGCCGCCTGCTTGTGCATTGCGCCGGAAGCCGACGCCGTGCCGCGAATAGCCTTCACCGAACGTTCGATCGCCGCCCACAGCCTTGCGATTTCCTGCGCCGCACGGCTCTCGGCCTGATATTCCCGCGCGCCTTCGCCGTGGCTCAGCGCCATCAGCAAATCCGAACGGTTGGTGATCTGGCCGCCCCACACCGGAGCCCGGAATTTTGCCAGCGCCTCGCGGGCGATGGTGACGATCGGGCTTTCGGACTCGTCGCGGCGCGCCGGCGCACCGTTGAGCACGACCGCGTAGGGCTTGCGGGCCGCACGGCACATCTGGATCGTTTCCTGCACCGCGTTGACGTCGAACACGCCGGGACGGGCGGGAATCACGACCATGGTGGCATTGCGGATGGCGTCGTCGACGACGGCCGACAGGTTCGGCGGCGTGTCGATCAATACCCATTCATAACCGTCGCGCTTGGCAGCGGAGACGATGCCGCTGACCGAGTTCACCGCGGACTTGATCGGCGGCTCGTTGGTGCCACGCAGCTTGTGCCACAGCGTGAGCGAGCCTTGCGGATCCGCATCGACGAGCAGGATCGGCTTGGTCGCCTTGATCTGCGCGGCGAGATGCGCGGCCAGGGTACTCTTGCCCGAGCCACCTTTACGCGATGCAAAAACAATAACGTTCATACCTCTGCCTCCAGATTGACCCCAGGCAGCGAAAATGAATCACCGCGGTGATTCGGGAAAGAAAAATTTATCGTAAGTCATGCTGGAGCCATGAAATAACAAAGCACGTTGGCTTTTGAGTCACACTGCTGCGTGCGACGGACAGCGACCAACTGCAGCGGACCGCCCTTCACCCCAGCAATCGTGCGTTTTTTGAGCAGGCGGGCGGGAAAATGCGGAATGCAACCTCGCCGCGCAAACCGTTTCGCGACTCGTTTACATCCCGCGTGATCGCAAGCGTCCGCAAGCGGAGGCGAACAAAAGGAGTCCGGTGGCTGGTGTGGGGCTGATGACCTGGCCATTTTGACTCAAGGCCGTCGAACGAGGGGCCGGAAACGCAAATGCCCGGGACTTCAAACGCAGTGCGCGCTTTGCCCGGGCATGATCCCGTTTCAAAAAGGGAACGCGGTGCCGCGCCCTCAGCTTTCGCTGGATTTCTTCTTCTTGGCCACCTTCGGCGCCGGCTTGGTGGTCTTCTTCGCGGCTTTGGGCGCGATGCTGGTCGGCTTGCCGGCGCGGGGCGCGGCCGCCATGCCGGGCTCCGGTCCAGGCCGGAAGAACGCCCGGCACTGCGGCGAGAGCTGCGACTTCTTCTGGATCATGCAGGCGGTGATGGCGTCGACGTTCGGAACGAAGTCGCCGCACAGCCGCATCGCATCCGGCGTGCAGGCCTGCTGCTCCTCCTGGGAGTAGGCAAAGCCTGCACCCGGGTGGATCAGGACGGCCAGGGCGATCCCCGAGATCGCAGCAGCCATGTATTTCATCATGGATGTCTTAAAGCGGAACGCCGGCATTGATCCCCCAAAATGTCGAGTCGGACGGAATAGTGGGTGAATGGGCGTTCGTTGGCAACCGAGCGGAGATGCGAAAGCCGGGACGTGTGCGGTCTCGGCAACAGGGTGGCCTCGCGAACAAAAACGCGAAAACAACCCCATGCACAGTAGCCAAGTCACGGCGATTGCTGGCATTTCAAATCTTAGGATTTAGCGAAATGCAGTTTGACTTGTCGGGCAAAACAGGGGCATCATGCCATCATCACAGCATGTGCGTGGGGTGGTCGGCTTGTCTCCTGCGCTGGTCGAAAGCGTGAGCAGGAGCGGAGGCGATTACATGAAGCGAAATGAGGCGGACCTGCCGCTGTCGGGCGTGACGGTCGTCTCGCTCGAGCAGGCGATTGCGGCTCCTCTGGCCAGCCGGCATCTTGCGGACTGGGGCGCGCGGGTCATCAAGATCGAGCGGCCGGGCGACGGCGATTTCTGCCGCGACTACGATCACGTGATGAACGGGATGTCGAGCCAGTTCGTCTGGACCAACAGGTCGAAGGAGAGCCTCGCCATCGACATCAAAAGTCCGGACGGCCAGAAGGTGCTCGAGGCCTTGCTGCCGCAGGCCGACGTCTTCATTCAGAACCTGGCGCCCGGCGCGGCGGAGCGGCTGGGCCTCGATGCCGCATCGCTCGTGCGGAAATTTCCCCGGATCATCGCCTGCGACGTTTCGGGCTATGGTGCGGGCGGACCCTACAGCAACAAGAAGGCTTACGATCTCCTGGTCCAGTGCGAGGCCGGCGTCCTCGCCATCAACGGCACCGAGGCGGAGCCTGCGAAGGTCGGACTTTCGGTGGTCGACATCGCCACCGGCATGTACATCCTCAACGGCGTGCTGATGGCGCTGTATCGCCGCGAGCGGACCGGCAAGGGCACCGCCTTCCAGGCCTCGCTGTTCGATTCCATCACGGACTGGATGAGCTATCCCGCCTTCTACACCCAGAGTGCGGGCCGGCCGCTGCCGCGAACCGGGGCAAAGCATGCAACGATAGCGCCGTATGGCCCTTTCCGCGTCGGAGACGGCAACACGATCTTCTTCGGCATCCAAAACGACCGGGAATGGCGATCGCTGTGCGCCATTGTCCTTGGCGATGCGGCATTTGCCGACCACCCCCGCTTCCGCACCAATCCGCTGCGCATGCAGAACAGGGACGATCTGCAAACACATATCGAGCAGCGTTTTGCAGCGATGACCAGTGACGAGGTGCTGCGGCTGCTCGACGAGGCCTCGATCGCCAACGCGCATCTGAATTCGGTCGAGGCTTTCCTGGAGCACGAACAGCTCCGCTCCCGGTCCCGGGTGCAAACGGTGGGCTCACCGTGCGGACCGGTGATGAGCTTCCTGCCGGCTCTCACCATTCCGGGCCTGTCGCCCCGGATGGATCCGGTGCCTGACGTCGGGCAGCACAACCAATCCATCCTCAGCGAACTCGGTCTCGCAAAGGAGACATGACGATGGCCCCTCAGCGGCCGACGCGGGTCTATCTGGCCGTTCCCGCGCATCGCTCCCGTCTCGTCGCCAAGGCAGCTGCCTCGGCCGCGGATGCGGTGTTCATGGACCTCGAGGACGCCGTGCCGCCGTCCGAGAAGAGCGTTGCACTGGAGGAAGCTGCGCGGGCGCTGTCCTCCCTGGATTGGGGCAACAAGGTCGTCGCGGTCAGGATCAACGCCGTCGACAGCCCCTTCATCGCGCAGGAAATCCGCAACCTCGCTGCGCTGTCCCGGCTGGATTCGGTGATTGTGCCGAAGGCGGAGCGCCCGAGCGACATCGCCGCCATTGCCGATCAGCTGCGCGCGGCCGCGCCCGGTCGCTCTTCTCCCGTCGCGCTCGAACTGCTGATCGAGACCGCGCTGGGTCTCGTCAATGTCGACGCGCTCGCCGCCTCGCACCAAAGCATCGCCGCCCTTCATCTCGGCGTCGGCGATTTCGCCGCCTCGATCGGCGCCCGCTCCTCGGAAATCGGCGCGTCGCCGGACGGCTACCGGCACGTGGGCTCCGCCCAGAGCGGCTATGCCTCCGCCCCGCTCGACCTGTTCGCCTATCCGATGATGCGCCTGCTGGTGGCCGCGCGCGCGTTCGGCCTGCGCGCCATCGACGGTCCGTGCGGCGCGTTCCGGGATGCCAGATTGACTGAAAGCAGCGCGCTCAAGGCCGCGGCGATGGGTTTTGACGGCAAGCAGGTGATCCATCCCGACCAGATCGAACCGACGCTGCGGGCGTTCGTCCCGTCCGGCACCGAACTGGCGCACGCGCGGCGGGTCGTCGAAGCCATGGAGCAGGCCGAGGCGCAGGGCCAGGGAGCCGTGACACTCGACGGCAAGATGATCGACTATGCCAACGTGCGCATGGCGCGCCGGATCATCGGGCTGGGGTCGTAGGATCGCATGGCCACGATGTTGATCGTCGCGCCGGTGTTTGCGCTGATCGCGGCGGGCTATGCCGCGGTGCTGTTTCGGTTCGTCTCCGAGACCGCGCATAAGGGCATCTCCGAATTCGCCTTCAGCATCGCCATTCCCGCGCTGCTGTTCCGCACCATCGTGGTGTCGGAATTTTCCGGCGTCAGCCCGTGGCGGATGTGGGGCGCCTATTACGGCGCGCTCGCGCTCACCTGGATCGCGGCGCTGGCGCTCTCGGCGCTGCTGCGGAAGCGGCGCGAGGATCGCGAGGACGGGGTCGTGTTCGCGATCGGCTCGGTCTACGGCAACATCGTGATGCTCGGCATTCCCCTGACGCTGTCGGCGCTGGGCAATGAGGCCGCGGGCCCGATGGCGCTGATCCTGTCGGTGAACACGCCGCTGCTCTGGCTCTGCGGCACGCTGCAGATGGAATTGGTCGACCGCAAGCAGACCGCCTCGGCGGTGTCGCTGATCGTGCCGGTGCTGCTGGATCTCTCCCGCAACCCGATCATGCTGGCGATCGGCCTCGGCCTGCTCTGGCGTCTCACCGGCCTTGGCCTGCATCCCGTCGTCAACAGGACAATCGAGCTGCTGGCGCAGGCGGGATCGCCGGCCGCGCTGATCGCGCTCGGCATCAATCTGTTCCGGTTCGAGGTCAAGGGCGAGAAGCTCGGCATCCTCGTGATGTCCGCGCTGAAACTGCTGGCGATGCCGACGGCTGCCTTCGTTCTGGCAAAACTGCTCGACCTGCCGCCGCTCGCGGCCGGTGTGGTCGTGCTGTTCGCGGCAATGCCGACCGGCGCCAACGCGTACATCTTCGCGGTCCAGTATCAGCGGCTGGTGAACCCGGTGTCGGGCGCGGTGGCGCTGGGCACGCTGCTGGCGGCGGTGACGTTGCCGGTGGTGGTGTGGGTGATGGCGGGGGTGAGGTAGCACTTACGAGGCCCTCCTGGCGACTTCAGCCGGGATACCCGAAAAATAGGCCTCCTTCTGGGGTCGGAAATCATCACCAATCGAATACTTATATGTATTCATAAATTTACATTTTGAGTATATATAACTATACGTAGTTCTCTTATTTGAATACGTATAAGTATTCCAAATGAACCTCTATGTATACGGATGACTTGCCAAATGAGCGTCAAAACCATCGTTCAGCAGCAGTACCGCAACATCGTCGACACGGCCGCCGCAAGCGCTGCCGGTCTGAAAGCACCGCCGGAAGGCTGGCTGCGCACGGTCCGCAGTGCGCTGGGTATGTCGGGGGCCGACGTCGCAAAGAAAATGGGCGTCACCCGCGCACGCGTCACCACGGCAGAACGTGCCGAACTCACGGGCGGCATCACCCTGAAATCAATGCAAGCCACAGCAGAGGCGATGGGGTGCCGCTTCGTCTACGCGATCATTCCGGCCTCAGGACATGTCGAGGATCTCATTACGGCTCAGGCTCGAAAAAAGGCCATGGCAATCGTCGGCACGGCCAGCAAGCACATGGCCCTCGAAAACCAGAAACTGCCGGACGACAAAATTGCTCAGGAAGTCGAACGTCTCACCCGTGAGATCGCGCTGGAAATGCCTTCGAATTTCTGGAGCGATCAATGATCGATCTCTGGTATCCCGAGGGAGCGACGCCGCTCGACCCAAACGAGCTTGGCGGGCTGAAGCATAAACACATCACAACGCAAGGCGAACTCGATCAATTGGAACAGGCCAACATCGAGTCTGGCTTGCGTTGGCTTGGTCGCCAGAGAGCTCACGTTCTGACCGACGACTTCGCCATCATTTTGCACAAACGCTTGTTCGGCGACGTCTGGGACTGGGCGGGAACGTTCCGAAAGACGGGAAAAAACATCGGCATCGATCCCATCCATATCCCTGTAGCGCTTCGAACCCTCATGGATGACGCCCAGTTTTGGGCTGACAACAAAACCTACTCGCCTTCCGAAGCTGCAATTCGATTGCACCATCGTCTCGCAAAGATTCATCCGTTTCCGAATGGTAACGGCAGGCACGCCCGTATCATGGCGGATGCTGTTCTGAACCGCGTCTACAAGGCAAAACCAATCGATTGGGCAGGCGGACATGATCTTCAAAAGATGAATGAGCGGCGTACCGCTTACATCGCAGCTCTCAAGGCTGCCGACCAGGATGACATTGGTCCTTTGATGAAGTTCGTTGGTCCGCGAGGTGATCTCTAAAGCGCGATGTGATTGGGATGAATCGTCATCGTGCTTTGTGCAGTTCAATGCCAGCGGCTGGTGAACCCGGTGTCCGGGGCGGTGGCGCTGCTGGCGACGGTGACGTTACCGGTCGGGCGGTGAGTGATCCGCTTAGGCAGCCCAGTCCACAATCGCGTCAATGAAAGTCCGGGTCTGGCGGATCGCGTCCCCCCTCGTCGCACAGACACCAACCGACACGGTTCTGCCCTTTCCGACAGTCCATTGCCAACCGGACAAATAGCGCATTTCAACGATCGAGAAGCTGACGCCGCGATGTTCCACGGAGGACCTCCGCCGACATGTTGCTGTGTGAAAAAACTACGCGAAATGATGAATGCGGTCTAGCGGGGACGGCCGACAGACGTGGTTTCGGCTAGGCTTCAGGAATCGTAACAGAAGCTCGGCCCGACAAATCGAGCAGCACTGTCATCGTCATTGTATAACCTTCAGGTGATGAGCCTGATGACTGCCGAAAGGGCTATTGAACACGCTGGCCCGCGCGCCAGGCCATCTCCCAGAAGTCTGCCTCGAGTCGGGTGGCTTCCTTGAAGATCGCAATCAGCTCTGCCTCGCGGGCCGGCGTGGCGTAGAGATCGGCGAGATGCTCCATATGCGCCCGCGCTTTGGTAGCGACCTCCTGGTACGGCACGCCGGCGTACTCGGCGATCCAAACGCGGTAGGCGTTCGTCGCAGCGTCCGCATCGGGGCGCGAGGCGAGCCGCGTTGCGATCTCCGCGTACCCGATCACGCAGGGGGCAAGCGCCACCTTGAGAGCCAGCAGGTCGCCGCGCATTCCCGCGTCGAGCACGTAGCGTGTATAGGCCAGCATCTCGGCCGCCGGAGGGGCCTGTTCAAGGTCGGTCGGGGACAGACCCCAATCGGCACAGAGCTTCACATGCAGGTTCATCTCGACATCAAGGATGGCCGAAAGGCCGGCCGCTGCTTCACGCATGTCGGCAAGTCTGGGCGACTTGTAGACCGCGAGCGCGTAGGCGCGCGCAAACTCGATGAGGAACAGGTAGTCCTGAACGAGGTAGTGACGAAACGCCGCTTCGGGGAGCGAGCCGTCCGCCAATCCGTTCGTGAAGGGATGCTCGGTGTAGGCCCGCCACTCAACCGATGCTGCTGTCTTGAGACGCTCGAAGAAACTCACGATCTTTTTCGCCTGGCTTGCGTGCAAATTTGGTGCTGGCTGTAACGGAAGTGCGGCCCGAAGGATCGATGGCGGAGTTTTGTGCACTTGTAACCGTAATTCCGTGCTCCATCGAAATAGGAACTGGTCAAACCAGCGTCTTCAAGAATCGGTAAATGTGTCCGACCTTGATGATGTGAAATCGATCCTTCCCGCCGGTTACGACCAGACCCGCAAAGTAAGCCCGAAACTCCCCGGCCACGACTTGAACGACAAATGCCGACCCGCCGCTCATGCCATCTGGATCAAAGTCCAACGGCTCATCTGTACGTAGGCAGAGGAGTGCGGGATCATAGGAAGACGGGTCAAGCTGACACACTACAATTCGTTTCACTTTGCCAATGTGGTTCTTTTCTTCAAGTTCGTATCGTTGGTCTCTAGATGGAAAGCCCGCGACAACCGCAAACATGATATCTGTAGCGGGCGCGTCTGGAGGAACCTCCCGCAGTGTAAAAAACCTCTCTTTCAAGTACTGATGGGCTTCGCAAGGCTCGGTGAAGTCGAAGGCCGCCAGGTCGAGATAGTACGGATTTCTCTCGTCGTTGAAGTGACGCACGCCGGAGGAGGTAATAAGCATTTTCCCATCTCTCCCCAACAGCGATACGTTCTCCGGCTGGCACCCTCGCAGTTGATGATTGGTGCAAAGCAAGAAATAGCGCTCGGCAAATTTGATGGGGACGGCCGATCCTACAAGTGAGACCTTGTATGTCTCATGGTCATTCCAGACGGAAAGGTTATCCACGTACCTCGCGAGAGCCGCAGTCAGAATTGATGCTGGGATCAATACTCCATTGAACACCACGCTTGTCCCGATCATTCGGTCAAGAACGGCACGCGTTGGTTGATGGCTCTCGATCACGCGAAGCCCTTGATGATTGGGCGAGATTCGACCGTAACATGCATAATCGCTACACTGTAGCAGCACCGTTGGCGGGAGCCCTCATATCTCTCTCGATCTCGCAAGCCCGCATCAATCCTCTACCAAGAGGCGTCAAAACGAAATCTGTTTCCGGGAACGTCCCGGGATATACGCGGCTAACGGCGCTCCTGGGGAAATCGGTCACACCCGCCGCCACTAGCTGGCGCTGAATCAAGTCCTTTATGACCTTCTCCAACTTTGCAGGATCAACAGCTGCCCATTTTGGACCAAATGTATTTCTTCCATCGGTGGGAAGAATCCCGCAGAGGCTATTCAGGTCTGGTGGCTCCGCCTTGAACGTCACGCAACGTAGACGAACGAGGTTCTGTATCGCTATCCCGCGCTCGTCTTCCGAGAACCGCCGCCATTTCTCATCCGCGAGGGCCTCAACAGATTTGGTATACGCGTTGTGCTCTGCCGTAGTCTTCGCACGTGGGCGCAAAGTGAGTTTCCATAGTAGTTCTAAGAACAGCACCTCTCTGCTGGATAGGGCCTTTAGAATTTCAACGTAAACTTTCTCGGGTTTGGTCGCTGTCTCCGGGTCAACAGCGTTCGCCATGAGGCGCGCCCACATATCTTGAACTACGTCATCCTCTTCCAGCGAAGCCGCCTCCAACATCAACAAGCCCTCCCCGAATCCGAGGGCTTTGATTTGCTCAGGCTTTAGTCCTCGTTCCTCGACAATAGCCTGTGCCTTCTCTAGGATTCGGACACCGTTCTGGAACCGCCAAAAACGCATCTGCTCGCCGAAGAGATGCCCAAGCTCCCGCGCGGCGGGACTGAAAACACCATTGAGAAAGGTGCCTGCCCGCCCCACCAAGTCTAGAGCGCGCTGGTAGGTCTTCTGCGTCTCCTGCTCAGCCTTGGCGACTTCGGTAACGGCCTCCGCGCCCGACTTCACCACTGACGCAACGGTGCCATTGAGATCACTATTGTCCATCGGAGCCTCGCATGGGCGCGCTTGAGCACACCGATTCGCCCTCGACTAGAATACCTCGCGTAGCGGGAACGTCGTTACCTATGCACTTCAGGTGTTAGCTGAGTACGTCGAGGTGGAAAGCGGCAGAACGTGGAGTTATCCGCACCACTGGTACAGTTGGGTGGGCTCGAACCACCGACCTCCTGTTCCACAGACAGAAAACTGTAGCCTCCGCATTTGCGCCCCTCCACGCGGAATTTTTAGTTATCTAGTAATTTCAGTTGCAGAGCTCGCTAAAGCTGCGCTGTCGTTCGCCCCGTTTTGTGCTACCGTGGTAGCTATGTGGTAGCTAGAAACACGAACAATGCGCGCATGGCATCGGCAAGTATTACGATCAGGGCTGTACAGGGCCTTGCCCAGGGCGAAGCCATCTGGGATGCAGGGCACAAGGAGGCGGTGCGAGGCTTTGGCGTGCGGCGTCAGCGCGATCGAGCAACCTACGTCCTCAAGTACCGGTTGTTCGGCCGCCAACGGTTCTTCACGATCGGCCCGCACGGGTCACCCTGGACGCCAGAGAAGGCGCGCCGGGAAGCCAAGCGATTGCTGGGAATGGTCGCGGAGGGGAAAGACCCGGCTGACACCAAAGCGGAAGCGAGCCTCCAAGCAGCGGACACACTCCGCAAGATCACTGGCGAATACCTCGGCATTGCCAAGAAGAAGCAACGGCCCCGGACGTATTCCGAGATCGAACGCTACTTGTTGATCGCGTGGAAGCCCTTGCACTCAGTATCGGTATTCAAGATCACTCGCCGTCATGTTGCAGCGCGAGTCGCGGAGATTGCAGCGCAACGAGGGGCGGTCTCCGCCGCCCGTGCTCGGACGGCCCTGTCCACACTGTTCAATTGGGCTATTCGAGAGGGGCTCGATATTCCTGGAAATCCGGTGCTCGGCACCAACCGTCCCGAACAGCCGAAATCCCGAAACCGAGTGCTATCCGACGCAGAGCTAGCGGCGATTTGGCAGGCCTGCAGAGATGACGACTATGGGCGTATAGTGCGCTTGCTGCTCCTCACGGCTCAGCGGCGCGATGAAGTCGGTGGAATGCAATGGCCGGAGCTAGATACCTCGGCCGAGCGCTGGGTCCTGCCTAGCGCTAGGTCCAAAAATCATCGTGAGCACGAGCTGCCGCTCGTCCCAGCCGCCTTGGCCCTGTTACCGCCCCGGCAGGATGATCGCGACTGCGTCTTTGGCGATGGTCCTCGCCGAAAGGGCGATAAACATCGTGGGTTCTCTGGCTGGTCCAAATCGAAGGCCGCGCTTGATACGCGCATTCTTGCCGCGCGGAAGATGGTTGACGAACATGCTAAGCCCCTACCCAATTGGACCCTGCATGATCTTCGTCGGACGGCTGCAACCGTAATGGCGGATCGGTTGGGCGTCCTTCCGCATGTCGTAGAAGCGATCTTGAACCACGTAAGCGGCCACCGGGCGGGCGTAGCGGGAATTTATAATCGGGCTCGTTATCGAGCCGAAATGCGATATGCACTGGAAAGCTGGGCTGAACATCTAGCTCGGACGTTGCGGCCTCTCACCATCGCAACACCGCCATAAAGAGGACATTCTGTTGCAGGTAGCGTTTTCCAAGCAGTACTCGCACCACGCCAGATTGGGCTTCCTCGCGAAATAGAACAAGCACGGCGTCAAAGACAGCTCATGATCGCACTGCTGACGAAGCGCCCGCCCGATCGATCCGCATGTAGCAACATTCTGCTGAGGATCAAAGGGATACAGGCGATTCGCGTGGCAGATGAGACGGAGGACCTTCACCGTTCACGCCAATGCGCTTGGGATGCTGTACCAAAATCGGTGATCTCGAAGTTTCAAGTAAGGGCATTATGGCTACTCTTTCCGAAATGAGAATGGGGCAGCTTAGCGATCGATTGAGCAACGCAGCTGCCCTTCAGATTCGCTTAGGCATGGCCCGCGCTAACATGCATGCAAGCGCCTTGATAAAGCGGCTAATTAAGTTGAGTACGACTTGGCGGTCACGCGCCTGGGCTTGACCCACCGAAAATGTGCATTCGTCGCACGGTGATGGTGGCCAAAAGCGACCTCAGCTCGCCGGGCGCGGCAATCCCAACAAGTCACGCAGGGTCGAACCGTCGTACTCGCTTCGGAACAGGCTGCGGCGCTGCAGCTCCGGCACGAGGCCGTGGACCAACTCCTCCAAACCACCTGGAAGATATGGGACCTGCAACATGAAGCCGTCGCATGCGTCCGCCTCGAACCACTCCTGCATGCGATCGGCCACCGAACCAGGCGTGCCGGCAAATCCGCTGGTGGTTCTCCCCGCACCGTAACGCTGCCCCAGCTCGGCGATGCTTAAGCCCGAGCGACGCGTCAATTCGGAGACCTCGCGGTAGTGCCCTTCGACGCCGGGAACGTCGAGGTTCTCAGGCAGGACCTGATCCTGTGGGAAGCGCGAGAGGTCGACGCCAAGATGATAGGACAATGTCGAGAGACCGGACTCGGGATGAGATAATTCGTGGAGCTCGTCATGCAGCGCCTTCGCCTGCTTGTCCGTGTCGGCAATGACAGGGACGATGCCGGGTAGCACCTTGATCGTGTCCGGGTCACGGCCGAAACGGACCGCGCGGGCGCGCAGGTCTTTGCGGAACTCGACGGCGACGTCGATCAGGCCCGGGGTCACGAAGATGATCTCGGCCCATCGCGCGGCGAAGTCACGGCCGCGATGGGAAGCCCCGGCCTGGATGAAGACCGGGCGCCCCTGCGGCGACCGGCTGACATTGAGCGGGCCTTGCACGTTGAACCATTTGCCGGAATGGTCGATCCGGTGCACCCGGGCAGGATCGGCGAACAGCGGCGTCTGGCGATCACGGACCAGCGCACCATCCTCCCACGAATTCCACAGCTTGGTCACGACCTCGAGAAATTCGTCGGCGCGCTCGTAGCGCCCCTCGCGCGAGAGCTGCTCGGTCAGGCCGAAATTGCGGGCCTCCGCCTCCTGAAACGAGGTGACGATGTTCCAGGCGGCGCGACCGCCGCTGAGATGATCGAGCGTTGCGAGCGCCCGCGCCAGCACATAGGGCTGGGCGTAGGTTGTCGAAATGGTCGCGCCAAGACCGAGATGCTTGGTCGCGCCCGCGATGATCGAGAGCACCACCAGCGGATCGAGCCGTAGCGCGCCCAGCGCGCCGTAGCGGAGCTGGCTGTCCAGGCTGCCGCCCAGTGTGTCCGGGATTGCAAGGATGTCCGCGATGAAAAGAAGATCGAACCGCCCCTGCTCCAGCAGCCGGCCGATATTCTGGTAGTAGGCGGCGGATAGCAAGTCGCCGTCCGCCTCGGGATGCCGCCATCCGGCGTGGCTGCCGGAGACGGGACCCGCGGAGACAAACGCAGCAAGGTGCAGTTTCTTGTCAGGCATGGGTCAGCTCACAGTCCATGAGATCTCGACGGGCCCGCCACGTTTAAGTGTGTTGTAGATCGGGCAGTTGGCCGTGAAACCGGCAACCAGCGTCTCGGCTTCGCCTGCCGTTACACCGGACAGGCGCACGGCGATGCGAATCCATTCGTACTGCGTCGGATCAGTGGCGTGGCGCTGGAACGAGACTTCCGATCCTGCTTCGCGCAGCACGATCCCTCGTTCTTTCGCCGTCTTCTGGATCAGCCCGAGCGAGCAGGAGCCGACCGACGACAGCAGCAATTCACCGGCGTTGATCGCCTCGCCGGGGCCGCCGACGGCGACACGCTGGTCGGAGATGAAGTGGGTCGTTCCTGCGCTGAGCAAATAGCGGCCGAACTGGCCGATGGTGGCAGAGGTGATCGACACCGTCTCGCCGACTTGAGCGTTCATCATGCTTCTCTGTGTTGTTGGTTGGCCGTCGCTGCTTATGCGCCGAGCTCCAGCGCGACGGCCTTCTTCGCGGCATCGAACTGCGTGCCAAGCAGAAACGATCGAACGTCGACCTTGTTCGGCAGGACACCGAGCGCGCGGAAATTGTCGGCGAGATCCTGGGTCGACGCGGCCGCTGCTTCATCGATCGGTTTCAGCGCGACCGCGGTCGACTCGGACAGCCTGGCATCGCGGACGAGCTTTTCGTAGACGGCCTGTTCAGTCCCATTTGGCGGAAAGCCGCCTTGCGACGCCCAGAGCGCAACGGATTCAGCGGGATGCGCGAAGATATAGGCCTGAGTTTCCCGAATGATTTTCACGAATTTGGCGAAGAGCTGTGGATACTTCATAGCGACGTCGCTGCGTGCGACGTAGAAGGCATAGTCATAGGTCTTCACGTCGGGCAGCAGACGCGCCTTGCCGCCGAGCTTTGTCAACGCGAGCGCCGTGGCCGGCTGCCAGTGAATCCAGCCGTCGATGCTGCCCTGCGCGAATGCCGTGAACGCATCTGCCCCGCTCAGGCTGACGGCCGAGACGTCAGACAATCGGAGGCCGGCGGTCTCCAGATATTTGATCAGGCTGTAGGTACCCGTTGTTCCATTCTGATGGGCGATCTTCTTGCCCTTCAGATCGGCCGCGGTCTTGATCGCGGAATTGGCCTGCACAAGAAAATCGACTTCGTCGACGGGCAGCGGATAGGCCGCGAGCGGCACGATCGGAACGCGCGCCGGAACGGCGTTTACGACCGCGGTTGCGGTTGCGAACGTGAAATCGACCGAGCCGGCCTTGATCGCCTCCATCACCGGAAGGGATGCCGTGAAGCCGGGTTGCCAGACGATCTTGGTTCCGAGCTCCTGCCAGAGATTACGGCCACCCACGCCTGCCCGCAGCGACGCCCAGACGCCGGTGCGGCTGTCTCCGATGACTGCGACGGTCAGTTGTGACGGTGCCAGGTCGGCCGCCTTCGCGCACGGTATTCCACCCAAACCTGCAGAGGCCGCGGCAAGTCCCGCGCCGACCGACAACACCGTTCGCCGCGAGATGCCAGCGCGATCGCTTGTCGAGTCACTCAAACTCATATCATCATCCTTTCGTCTGTTCACGCAACGGCAGCCAGGTCGCGCTCGGCCGTCAGCAGACCGTCGAGCAGCTCTTCCTTGAGGGTCGCCAGCGCCGGATCGCCGCGATGCCGGGGACGCGGCTGATCGAAGATCAGGTCGCGCGCGATGCCGCCGTCCTTGACCAAGAGCACGCGATCGGAGAGCAGCAACGCTTCCTCGACGTCGTGCGTCACCAGCACGACGGTGCGCGGACGCGCGGCGAGCAATTGCTCCAGCAGCAACTGCATCGCGGCCCGGGTGATGGCGTCGAGCGCACCGAACGGCTCGTCGAGCAGCAGCAGGTCCGGCTCGTGGATCAACGCCCTCGCTAGCGCAACACGCTGGCGCTGGCCGCCCGACAGCCCGATCGGAAATTCGCTTTCGCGCCCCCGCAACCCGACCGCGTCAAGGATGCGCCCGGCGTCCTGCTTCCTGCCCTTGATGCCCAGCAGCACATTGCCGAGCACGGTCCGCCACGGCAGCAGACGATCCTCCTGGAACATCAGGCGCACGTCCGCCTTGCGGCCCGTCGCGCGGAGCTCGATGCGGCCGCGCCAGGGCGCGTCCAGCCCTGCGACGAGGCGCAGCAGCGTCGACTTGCCGGCTCCGCTCGGCCCGATGATCGAGACGAACTGGCCGGCGGCGATGTCAAGATCGACGCCGTTCAGGACCGTGCGGCCGACGAATGACTTACCGACCGAACGCAGGCTGACGCTGGCTCCGTTCATGCCTTCACCCGATCCGCATAGTTCGGGTGCCAGCGCAACAGCCGCCGTTCGATCAAGCGCGTGACGAGATCCGACAGCCAACCTGCGATGGCGTAAAGGACGATGGCCAGCACGATGATGTCGATGCGCAACAGCTCACGGGCGTTCTGCACGAGATATCCAACGCCGTCCCGCGACGCGATCGTTTCACCCACGACCAGAGTGAGCCAGGCCACGCCGAGCGCATAGCGCATGCCGACCAGGATCGGCTGCAGCGCCGCCGGCAGAATGATCGACCAGACCAGTTCGGCGCGGCCAAGGCCGTAGGATTTTCCGAGTTCGACCAGCTTGGGATCGACATTGCGGATGCCCCCGACCGTGTTGATGTAGACCGGGAACAGCGACCCCATCGCAACGAGAATGAGCCGCGGTTCCTCGCCGATTCCAAACCAGAGGATCATCAGCGGCACCAAGGCCAGGTGCGGAATGGTGCGGATCATCTGCAGCGAGCGATCGAAAAGATCGTGCAGCGGCTCGAACAGCCCGACGGCCAGACCGAACAGCAGCCCACCGAAGGCGCCGATGCTAAAGCCGATCGCGACCCGACGAAGGCTGACAAGGATGTCGTGCTGCAATTCGCCGCGCTCCGCAAGCTGCCGTGCAGCGTCCCAGATGTCGGATGGAGCCGGCACGATCGCCGTGGACACGATCCCCGTCGCCGACAAGAATTGCCAGACCAGGAGCAGGCCGAACGGCAGAAGCCAAGGTAGAAAGAAAGAGCGCCACGTCAGGCCGTGCGTGCGCGATCCCGACATCTCCGACGGACGCGCAACGTCGGCCACCACCGTCATCACGGATTGGCCGGCATGGGGGAGTGATCCCGTACGACCCGCCGCAGGCGACGCTGTCACACCGGCAGGTCTGGAAAGTAACGACGCATCCGTCATGAATTCGAACTTGCTCCGTCTCACCTGAGACGTCGCCACCTTCGCAAACTCCGGCGCGCAATTCGATGGTAGCAAAATTCATTTTTCGCGCGCCGGCATCAATGCCGTTCTACGGCGCTCGACCTTCTGCAGAATGTCCTTTCAATTTAACGATGCCCTGCGCGACATAATGCGGCTGAGAGGATTTCTCGAAGCTGAGCTCAGACTAACGCGCGACCGAGGCGGCAATTGTTGGCGTGTTCAGTCTTATACCAACCTCAATTGAGCGTTTGCACCAGAAACAAACCGACTGTCGCGCTCACTGGCCCTATCCGGAGGCATTTGTTGTCCGTCTCACGCGAAATTTGGAATGGCCACGTCTCTTCATTTCGCTTCCCCTGTGCATCTTCTTAGATCCGCAAATCGTGACCCGATCGACCCACCCATCATCAGGAGCTATCCATCACCGCGCGCTTCTCTTCGCTCTCGCATTCCCGACGACCAGTTCCTCCGAAAAACGGCTCCATCCCACATTCGTCGCGAAAGTATGTCGGAAGTACCGGCCATAGGCGCGCCGCCCTTTCTCTTCGCTCTCCCTCAGGAAAGCTTGCGACAACGCTATCCTGCATCTTCTTGGTTCGCACATGTTGCAACGACGGGAAATAGGCGAGGTCGCGGTCATCGTAGTCGTGACGCCAGTTTTCGACTTTACGTGGCTTAAGCGCGCCAATCAGCCGGAGGAAGCTGGCCTCAACGGCGCATGCAAGCTTTCCTCCACCTATATCTCGACACGTTCGATCTCGGGATTCATCTGACCTTCGGCCATTCCATCAAGCCTAGCGGCACCGGCTATTTGCCTGCGAAGGCGCCAAACCCCGGTATCGCATCAAGCCAGCCGATTGAGCTTCCGAAACACGGGCGATGCAGCGCACGTGCTGTCAATGAAGCACTCGACGAACCTCTCGTTGTCATCCGCAGGTATGGAAGCCGGTAGAAGTCGCGCATCACGGCAACGTTACCGCATCTGTCTGGAATGGCCCCGAGGCCCTTTCAGACGATACAAAATGCGTTATCCTTGCCGAAACCGAATGCTTGGAATGCCGATCGAATTTCAGCTCGGCTTTCTGGTCATCTGGAACTCAAGTTCGGTCCATGATAAATTAGCGCTTGAAACCTTAGGGGAAAGCGCTTGTGGCGAATCCAGGTATGAGAGGCCGACCGATCGAGCCGTGGGTGCGAGTGCGCAGGAGCGGGCGTACTTGGAGAGGCAAGTCCGTCGTCACCGTGTAGCGCGGTCGCTATCTGAGTGATGCCGCGCGCATCCTGCGGTGCCCGGAAGGATTGCCAAGCAAGTCTGTGGCTGCCGAACTCGGCCTCCACGAACACACCGTTGGCAAGTGGCGTCGCCGACTTTTGAGAAGCGCTGTGATGGCCTGCTTGACGAGGCACGCCCTGGCCGCCCTCGAACCATCAACGACGATCAGGTTGCCGCGGTGACCGAGCGGACGTTGCGGACGACGCCAGCCGGTGCGACGCACTGGTCGATCCGCTCGATGCTGCGGAAACCGGCTTTTCCCACACCACCATCCGCCCAATGTGGGCGGCGTTCGGTTTGCAGCCGCACACTAGCCAGACATTCAAGCCATCGAGCGATCCGCTGTTCGTCGACAAGGTACGGGACATCGTCGGGGTTACCTGTCCCCGCCGAACCGAGCCCTTGTCCTCAGCATCGATGAGAAAAGCCACATTCAGGCACTCGATCGCGAGCAGCCGGTCTTGCCGATGATGCCCGGGCACACCGAGCGTCGTACGCACAGCTATGTGCGGCATAGTACGACCACGCTCTTGCCGCGCTCGATGTCGCCTCGGGGTTCGTCATCGGCAAATGCTACATGCGCCAGCGGGCAGTCGAGTTCTTGAAGTTTTTAAAAGGATCGATGCTCAGTCCTGAAGGCCTCGATGTCCATATCGTCATGGACAACTACGCCACCCACAAGACACCCAGGATCAAAGCGTGGCTCGCCCGTCGGCCGTATCATGTCCACTTCACGCCGACTTCCGCGTGGATCAATCAGGTCGAACGCTGGTTCGCTGGGCTCACCCGAAAGTAGATCCAGCGAAGTGTTCACATTTCCGTCAGGCAGCTCGAGGCCGACATGCGTACCTTCATCGACCTGCATAACAAAATCCCAAGCCCTTCAAATGGACCAAGCCTGCTGACCAGATTCTGGCTTCCGTCAAACGCTTCTGCCACAAAGCCCAGCAAACCTTATGTGGCGAACTTTAGATTGACGTGACTAGTGTCAAATCGCATTCAGAAAAAACCGCATCACCGAGTTGCTGCTAACCGAGGAGCTGCTACCCCGCAACTTTCGGCGGTAGCAGGAGGGATGGGACGCGGATACTTAAGACGCATTGGCCTTCCGCGAAATGACCTCGCCAAGCTTGCGATTCTCTGTCTTGTCGATCCAGTTCGATACGAGGCGGAAGTTCTGGTCGAAAAGTCGAAAACGCGCCGAACCTCGATCTTCAGCGCGGTATCCTGCCGGGCACGCGGCCGACATCCTGCCCAGATCGCGCGGCTTGGCGACATTGGCGCGGTACGTCGAGGGGGGCGATCGGCAGGATCTTGCAGATCGGCTCGACCCCATGCGCCCCACGATGATCGTCGATGAAGGTGATTATTCTATGGACCGGCGGTCGACCTCGTTGGCCTGCCCAACCGCGCGGTTCTCCCGTCCAGCGCCTTCAGCTTCTCGGCCATCTCAGTCGGAACGCCGGCCCGCTGCCCGCTGTCGACTTCGGCGTTCTTGACCCTGTCATGCAGCGTCTGCGGCATGCAGCCATCTTGGCCGCAATCGAGGTAACCGCCGTCCAGCGCGACGGGACTCGCTCGCGCGATCCAGAACAATCCGAACCGCACGGGCCCGTACCTCGGGTGAAAACTTGTTCGTCGTCTTGCTCGTCATGGCTCCCTCTCTTAGGAGTTGGAGCCCCGGCAACCTGGGGCGGTTCAAGGTCACGGGTTGCTGATGCGCGAACGACGATCGGGCCGGCATTGACCCGAAGCACCGACACGGCTGATGTTCGCCGGCCTTCTTATCGTTGCACGATCGCAAATTGACGCTCCCCTTACCCATCACAGTATGGACGAAAACCTCGCGGCCAGCGCGCTAGGGTTTAGGCCCGTACAGAACATCACATCAAACGGTCTCGTCGATGTTCTCAAGCCTTGATGTACAACGAAGAAGGCCGGACGGTGATCGGCAATTGGCTCCCGGTTTTGCTGCAAGATGACGTCGGCGCCACCAGCCGGTCAACGAAACTGGCGATATGCGCTACCCTTTACCTCCCCTTTACGATTTTCGAAGCCACGCATTTGGAGCGCAGGTAAGATTAACGCCAAACGCGTCGGTGTAGTAAGTATCCACCAAGAATCCTGATTGCTCCATCATTTGCAAGCCATCGATCACCTCTTTATTTGCTTCTATGGGAACATCTTCGATTACATAATAGTCTCCCGACGCTAAAAACTCTTTGAGATAAGAAAATATCGAAAATACTTGAACGTGGGCGTCGTCGACCACGAGCCAAGGATGAGGTAACTGCATCAACAGCCTTTTGTCCAAAGTCTCGACTTGTGAAAGGTCAACCTGATGAAATTTGAGGAATGGATGTTTTGCGTTTTCATGGATACGGTCGATGTTCAAGTCAAAGGAGTGAACAAGAAGGCCGAGGTCGATAGCGGGCAGCGGACCGGCATTGCGACCGACACGGCCGAGAAGCTAAGGCGCTCGAACGGGAGAACCGCGAGCTTCGGCAGGCCAACGAGATCCTGCGCAAGGCAAGCGCCTATTTTGCGATGGCGGAGCTCGACCGCCGGTCCAAGCCATGATCGCCTTCATCGACGATCATCGTGGGGCGCATGGGGTCGCGCCGATCTGCAAGGTTTTGCCGATCGCCCCCTCGACCTACCATGCCCATGTCGCCAAGCGGCGCGATCCCGCCAGGTTGTCGGCGCGCGCCAGGCAGGATGCTGCTGTGAAGATCGCGATTCGACGCGTCTTTGACGAGAACTTCTCCGTCTACGGCGTGCGCAAGGTCTGGCGCCAACTCAAACGCGAAGGCTTCGATGCCGCCCGTTGCACAGTGTCGCGGCTGATGCGGGACATGGACCTACAAGGGGTCATCCGCGGCAAGCCCGTCAAAACCACGATCAGCGGCGCCATGCCCGCTGGATCGCGTCAATCGCCAGTTCAAGGGGCCAAGACAGCACGTTCTCTGGCTCTCCGACTTCACCTATGTCGCGACCTGCACGGGCTTTGTCTACGTCGCCTTTGTGATCGACGCCTATGCCCGCAGGATCGTGGGCTGGCGAGCCTCGCGCACGGCGCATGCAGGCTTCGTGCTCGATGCGCTGGAGCAGGCATTGCATGATCGACGGCCGGTCCATCGTGGCCGGCTCGTGCATCATAGCGACAGGGGTAGCCCAATACGTTTCCATTAAGTACACAGAGCGCTTGGCTGAAGCTGGTGTCGAGCCTTCTGTCGGTAGCGTCGGAGACTCCTATGACAATGCTGTCGCCGAAACCATCAACGGTCTCCATAAGGCCGAAGTGATCCATCTGCGCGGCCCATGGCGCAGCTTCGAGGCCGTCGAGATTGCGACGCTGGAATGGGTGGATTGGTTCAACAACCGAAGGCTCCTCGAGCCCATCGGCAACATCCCGCCTGCCGAAGCCGAGCAACGCTACTACGCCATGCTGGAACAACCCGCCACGGCGGCATGACCTAAACCAAATGGCCTCCGGCAACCCGGGGCGGTTCAAAAGGGAGCCTAACATCAGGCTCCCTGCTGTCGGCCTAGCGACCGCCCACATGAACCCGACCAGTTCACGGGCGAAAACAGTTGCGGACCACCGTCGTGGTTTATCGCTTGCAGCCAGCTTACTGTAGCGGGCCGTCAAGCGGCTCCGTGCTTTCCACGCAATCTCGTGCAAGCTTGGCGATACCCATTCGATCCGGTATATGCTCGCCCATTTGGACTATCGTCGGTCCCCCTCGATGGCTGCGAGCGCCACCTTCGCCTTGAAGGCCGGTGAGTTATTCCGGCGTGCTCGTCTGCTCATCGTCTCTCCTGATTAGCGGGCCGATGTTGCCCGCCGTCAGGCAGAATCTCCACTTAGGGTCCTGTTCAGATTTCCCGAGCCGGCTCTTAAGGGCTTAGTTACATTTGGGAGCACCTGTCGCCACCATCATTCACCTCTCCAAGAACTGCGAAGTCGCCAATGACGCGTATGGCGGGAATGTGAGGTGGTTTTCTATGCTCAACTTGAACAAACAATGTGATGGGGACAGCAAGAATACGGTCGGACCACTCATCGACATAACTACTAACCCTGGTGGGTTCACGCGATAACTGGCTTTGCTATGGTCGCATGCCGACGCAAGTTGGGACAGAATGGCCGGTTCGCTTCAATTTGAGGGCTCCAGTCCCATTCGAGGCAGCAACCCGACCTCTCTGTACAAATGGAACGACAGGCACCAAGCAACTTACGTTACTCGGTGCGCTCGAACATGTAGCATAGGACGTAAGCGCAAATGCTCGACAGCTCGAACGAACGTACGCATACGACGAAGGCCGCCTGATTGGCGCGTGCGCGCGAACACAGCGAGAGGTCAGGCAGCCTGCTGATCGGCGGCCTTGTCGACCTGACGCAGGAGCTTCCATTCCCAGGGCAGCAGCTCGTGCAGACGCGATGCGGGATGATCTGCCGCGCGGCAATCAGGATGGAAGCGGAGCGTCAATCAGGATGAGAGAGCGTCGTTGGGCTCGTGACGCAGGGAGGGCGTAGCCCGACCGGAGTTACGAGCCCAACGGCGGCGCGATCCATAGGGGA
The DNA here is from genome assembly GCF_040548035.1 of Bradyrhizobium sp. LB8.2. Lineage (NCBI taxonomy): Bacteria > Pseudomonadati > Pseudomonadota > Alphaproteobacteria > Hyphomicrobiales > Nitrobacteraceae > Bradyrhizobium > Bradyrhizobium sp. LB8.2. The sequence continues at coordinate 65,469 of NZ_JBEPQV010000018.1, forward strand.
CCGCGCCGTCGGGTGATCGCGGCTGGCCGGTTATGCAAGTGGTTCTTCCGCCAAGAGGAATCACTCGTTTGCCAGGCCAACATGTCACAGATCACCAGATGAGGCTCTACATGAAGTACCGTCAGATCGATACCCCGCCCGTGGCTGCCGCCAAGGCCTCGTTCAGCACCTCGACCGCTTATCGGATCGAGAAGGATCCTCGCGCTCCATCGCAGAAGAAGGGAGCCCGCGGCCGGCGCCGACCGGACCCGTTGACCAGTGTGTTTGAGACAGAAGTGGTGGCAATGCTCAAGGCCGCCCCCGGCGTGCGGGCTGTTGCGATCTTTGAGGAGATGTTACGGCGCCATCCTGAGCTCGGAGCTGGAATCCGCCGCACGCTGGAGCGCCGGATCCGCGCCTGGCGGGCGATCCACGGTGAGGAGCAGGAGGTCATCTTCCGCCAGACCCACGAAGTGGGCCAGGTCGGCCTGTCGGACTTTACCGACATGGGCGAGCTTGGGGTCACCGTCGCGGGCATGCCGCTCGATCATCGCCTCTATCACTTCCGGTTGGCCTATTGCGGATTTGAGCACGCCCATGTCGTGCTCGGTGGCGAGAGCTTCGTCGCTTTGGCCGAAGGGCTGCAGAATGCCCTGTGGTCGCTCGGTGGCGCACCGCGGGAGCATCGGACCGACAGTCTGTCGGCCGCCTTCTGCAATCTCGATTGCGATGCGAGAGACGATCTGACCCGGCGGTACGAGGACCTCTGCGCCCATTACGGCATGCGGCCTTCCCGTAACAATCGCGGCATCGCCCACGAGAACGGGGCGATCGAGAGCTCCCATGGCCATCTCAAACGGACGATCGCCGATGCGCTGCTGTTGCGCGGCACTGCCGACTTCGATGATCTCACCGCCTATCGCGGCTTCATCGACGAGATCGTTAGCCGCCGCAATGCCCGCAACGCCAAGCGGATCGACCACGAGCGCGCCACCCTGCAGGCGTTGCCAGATCGCCGTACTTCAGACTACGAGGAGGTGATTGTCCGCGTGACGTCAAGCGGCGGCTTCACCTTGCGCAAGGTGTTCTACACCGTGCCGTCACGCCTGATCGGTCACCAGCTGCGGGTGCGCCTTTACGACGATCGTCTCGACGTGTTCGTCGGCGGCACCCATCTCGTCACCCTGCCGCGTGGGCGACCGCATCCCAATGGCAAGCACGACCAGGTCGTCGATTATCGGCACGTGATCCATTCCTTGCGGCGCAAGCCAATGGCGCTGCTCAATCTCGTCTACCGGGATCGGCTGTTCCCGCGCGATGCCTATCGCCGGACCTTCGATCGCTTGCGCGAACGGCTGCCGGACAGGAAAGCCTGCCGGCTCATGGTCGATCTGCTTGCGCTGGCGCACGAGCGCGGCTGCGAGGCCGAACTCGCCGGTCAGCTCGCCGCCGACCTGGACGCCGGCCAACTGCCCGACCTCGGACGGCTGCGCGCCCACTTCGCGCCGGATCCTGCCAGCGTGCCGCAGGTTATGGTGCAGCTTGCTCCGCTCGCCAGCTACGAGTGCCTCATCGGCGCCAGCCAGATCGGAGACGCCACATGAACACGGCCACCACCGTCGACACCGCACGCCTCAATCTGTTGCTCAACGAGCTGCGGCTACCCGCCATCAAGGTGCTGTGGCAGCAATTTGCCGAGCAGTCCGACAAGGAAGGTTGGCCGGCCGCCCGCTTCCTCGCCATCATTGCCGAGCATGAGATCGCCGAACGCGGCCGCCGTCGCGTCGAGCGCCACCTTGTCGAGGCGCGGCTGCCCGCCGGGAAGACCTTCGACACCTTCGACTTCGAGGCCGTGCCGATGATCTCCAAGGCGCAAGTCACCGCGCTGGCCGCCGGCGATGGTTGGCTCGGCAAGGGCGCCAATTTGCTGCTGTTTGGTCCGCCCGGCGGCGGAAAGAGTCACTTGGCGGCAGCCATCGGCTTGGCCCTCATCGAGAACGGATGGCGCGTCCTTTTCACCCGGACGACTGATCTCGTGCAGAAGCTCCAGGTGGCTCGCCGCGAGCTCAACCTCGAGGCCGCCATCAACCGCCTCGATCGCTTCGATCTTCTCATCCTCGATGATCTTGCCTACGTCACCAAGGACCAGGCCGAGACCAGCGTGCTGTTCGAGTTGATCAGCGCACGCTACGAGCGGCGCTCGATGCTGATCACCGCCAATCAGCCCTTTGGCGAATGGAACAGGGTCTTCCCGGACCCCGCTATGACCCTCGCCGCCATCGATCGCCTCGTTCACCACGCCACCATCATCGAAATGAACGTCGAGAGCTATCGCAGGCGCACCGCGCTCGAGCGAAAGCGCGGACCAGGACGGCCACCTTCGCACGCGACACCAAAAACACTCGCTGATTGACGCTCCGCGACAATCAGAGCCAACAAAACTCTTGCGCGCGACAATCATCGCGGCAATCATCACCTCGCTGCGACACCGACCCGCCATCCTGATTGTCGCGCGCTTCCCACCCAGATTGTCGCGCTATAATGATCGGCGATACGGGCCAAGACGTCGGCGAGCCAGGCCTTGGGATCGACGTCGTTGAGGCGACAGGTCGTGATCATCGTCAGCATGATGGCAGCACGGTCGGCACCACGCTCGCTGCCGGCGAAGGTCCAGTTCCGCCTTCCCAAAGCGATGCCTCTCAGTGCACGCTCAGCGCAATTATTGGTCAAGCAGATCCTGCCATCGTCGAGGAAGCCGGCGAATCCGTCCCAGCGCCTAAGCATGTAGTTGATCGGCTTCAGGACCTCGGAGGAACGCGAGAGGGTTTCGCGCTCGCGGAGCAACCAGGAATGCATGTCGTCGAGAAGCGGCTTGCTCTTCTCCTGGCGCACGGCGCGCCGCTCGTCGGCGCTAAGGCCATTGACGGCGCGCTCGATCTCGAACAGCGCGTCGAGGCGCCTGACCGCCTCTAGCGCGATCGGAGAGACCGGTTTGCCCTTCTTGCCTTCGCGAGCATTTTTCTCGATATCAGCCAGCTCAAAGAAGCCCCGCCGCGCATGGGCCAGGCAAAATGCCGGTGTAATCGGCTGCGCCTTCTTCTGCGGGTCAAACAGCGGCTCGAAGCCGCTGTAGCAATCGGCCTGCAGGATGCCGGCGAAGGCGGCCAGATGTCTCTGCGGATGCTCGCCTCGTCGGTCGCTTGAGGCGTAATAGACCGCCGCAGGCGGCGCAGGCCCCGCGAACGGCCGGTCATCCCGCACATACGTCCAGATCCGGCCAGTCCTGCACTTGCCCTTCGCCAGGATACGGATGGTGGTGTCATCGCCATGAAGGCGCTCGGCGGCGAGCACATGGCGTTCGATCAAGTGGAACAGCGGCATGACGGCGAAGGTCCCGTGGCCGACCTGGTCGGCCAGCGTCGATAACGACAGCTCGATCCCCTCGCACTTGAAGCGCGCGCTCTGGCGATTGAGCGGGATATGCATGCCGAAGTTGTCGAACAGGATGGTCGCCAGCAACTGCGGGCCGATGAAGCCGCGCGGCGTGGCATGGAACGGCGCCGGTGGCTGGCTGATCTTCTCGCAATCGCGGCAGGTGAACTTCTCGCGTACCGTCTCGATGACCTTGAAGCGGCGCGGGATCTCCTCCAGCGTCTTGGTCACATCTTCGCCGACCTTCGCCAGCCGCGATCCACCACAGCAGGCACAGGTCGTTGGTGCCTCGATGACGAGGCGCTCGTGTTCGATATCGTCCGGCCACGGCTTGCGCACCGGTCGCTTGCGCACGAAGGGACGGACGTCCTGCGTCTTCGCAGCTACGGCCTGTGCGGCAAGCTCATCCTCGCTCGCTGTGGTAACAAGTTCTTCGAGTTCCAACTCCAACTGCTCAAGCAGGCGTGCCGAGCGCTCGGATCGCTGCCCGTGCAGTTCGCGTTTGAGCTTCTCGATTCGTAGCTCAAGCTGCGCGATCAGCGCCTCGTTGTCCGACAACTCCGCCCGCGCACTGGCAGCCATCGCTTCGGCTCGCAGCCGCGCCTCACGCTCGGCTTGCAGCGCCGCCAAAGCACTGACAAGGTCCGATGGAAGATCGTCCGGCTTCGATATCATGAAGCCATTGAATCAGATCGAGCCGCAGATTCAAACCGTAAAAACGGTTATCCCACTCGCGTCGGACGCTGAGTTTCTTGAGGATGGCGCCAGTCGATGCCGGACAGCAGATAGGAGAGCTGCGCCGGCGAGATCGTCACCGATTCACCGGCTACCGATGGCCAGATGAACCTTCCTCTCTCGAGTCTTTTGGTGAACAAGCAGGCGCCCTGGCCATCGTGCCAGATCATCTTCACAAGATCGCTGCGCCGACCGCGAAAGACGAACAAATGACCGCTGAGCGGGTCTTTGCGCAGGACCTCCTGCACTTGGAGCGCCAACGACGGAAAGCCTCTGCGCATATCCGTGTGGCCGGTCGCGAGCCACACGCGTGCGCCGGTCGGAACCGGGATCATCGTCGCACCAGAGCATCGAGAACTCGACGCAGCGCGTCTCCATCAACGTCGCCATCGACCCGGATGCGGTGCCCGCCACCAAGATCAATCTCGATGATGCCCTGGCTCTTCCGTCGACGCGCCGTCATCGTCAATGGCACTTCGGCCACCTCCCGAGGCAGTACGGGCGGCCCAATCTCGACCGGCATGAACGGCGCGATACTCGTATGGCTTTGCTTGCAAAGGTCTTTGCGCCACCTGAACAGCTGGCTCACATGAAGGCCGGCCATGCGAGCCACCTCGGAAACACTGGCTCCGGGCTCGAGCGATGCTGCAACCAGCCGTTCCTTCTCATCCTGCGACCACCGCCGCCGCCTCTCGACCGATGCGATCACCTCTGTCCGCGAAATCGTCATAGCGCTTCTCCTAGGATTACCCCTAGGACCTGCAGCGCTCGCGTCCGTCAAACAAGGCGGCCTTCAATGGAGGCATACGAACGAACTCAACGCATGGGACCGCGATCACTTCTTTCACCCAGCGACGCATGCCGGAGCGCATGCGCGAGGTGAACATTCAACGCGCATAATCGCTAGGGGGGATGGGGTCTACATCACTGATACGTCCGGCCGAATTAGCCTCGACGCCTTCGCAGGCCTTTTTTGCGTGAATGTCGGATACGGCCGCCAGAAGATAGCCGAGGCGATTGCGAAACAAGCGAAGGAACTCGCCTACTATCACGCTTATATTGCCAACGGCACGGAAGTCTCCATCAGGTTATCGAAGATGATCATAGACCGTGCGCCGGTTGGCATGAGCCGGGTCTATTTTGGTCTCTCGGGCTCTGATGCGAACGAGACCACTATCAAACTGACCTGGTATTATAACAACGTGCTCGGCCGACCGGAGAAAAAAAAGATAATCTCTCGCTGGCGCGGGTATCACGGATCAAGCGTGATGACGGGGTCTCTGACGGGGCTTGAACTGTACCACAACGCTTTTGACCTACCGCGTGCGCCGATTCTGCACACTGAGGCACCTTGCTATTTCCGCCGCGCCGACCGGACCTTGACCGAGGAGCAGTTCGCCCAAGCATGCGCGGACAAGCTCGAAGCCCTGATCCTGGCCGAAGGGCCCGATACAGTCGCTGCATTCATCGGGGAGCCGATCTTAGGCGCAGGTGGTATCGTTCCGCCCCCCACAGGCTACTGGAAGAAGGTCCAGTCGGTGCTAGACAAATATGACATTCTGCTCATCGCGGACGAAGTCGTCACCGGGTTCGGCCGTCTTGGGACCATGTTTGGGTCCGAACACTACGGCATTCGGCCGGATCTAATCACCATCTCAAAAGGCCTCACCTCCGCGTACGCGCCGCTATCGGGCGTCATCGTTTCTGACAAGATTTGGCAGATGCTCGTGAAAGGCTCCGATCAACTCGGTATGATTGGTCACGGCTGGACCTATTCCGCCCATCCGATCTGCGCGGCGGCTGGCGTTGCAAATCTCTAGGTGATCGAAGAGATGGGCTTAGTAGCCAATGCTCGCGATACCGGCGCCTATCTCCGCGCGGCACTAACCGAAGTGCTCGGCAGCCACGAAAACGTCGGGGACGTACGCGGGGACGGGCTGATGGCTGCGGTGGAATTTGTTGAAGACAAGGATGACCGCGCCTTCTTCGATTCAACCAAAAAAGTTGGTCAGCAGGTAGCCGCAGCTCTGCTCGAGCGCGGCGTCATCGGCCGGGCGTTGCCGCAAGGCGATATTCTCGGCCTTGCCCCGCCGCTGTGCTTAACAAGGGACGAAGCCGATATCATCATCGAGAACGCCGCGAAGGCAGTCAATGCCGTATTTGCTAAACGATCAGTGGTCCGGTTGAATAGAGACTAAGGTCCTAAGGATGCGAGCAGCCTTCAGAGCATGAGCGTAAGCATGGCTTTACGCGCTGTTTTCATCGGCGCTTGACGTCTATTTTGATCGCAGCTTATGGCGGCGGCATCCACTTTTCGTAGAATGCGTTGGCGGCGCCGTCGAGCGCCGCCCGGTCGATGACGTACGGATCAAACCGCTCGGGACCCGAGAGACGCAGTTTCCGTGCTCCGGAATGCCTTGGAGAGCTTTTGCCCTCATTCTCTCGAACAGTGCGCGTGCAGCTTTCGTCTGATTCTGCTTGACGCCCTGCAATCTCAGGGACTTGCAGGAAGCCCTCAAAGCGTCTTGAATCTGACGCTGCGGTCCAGATTGCATATCTTCTGCCAATTCGCGACAATCAGCGGTCGCTCCAACACTCTCCTAGGGCAGTAAGAAACTCGATTGTCTCAACCCCTCAAGGTCCGCCGCTCGCATCGGTCACGATGATCGGGGCTCCTGGAGCGCGCTGCTCGATATCGAGCTCGAGCCTAAGACGTTGAAGACACCTGTTCCGACCGATCCACGCGCTCCGGCGCAACCGGCATGCTGAACTGGAAGACGGCCCCTCGAGGGTCATTGGCGCCCGCCCACATCCGCCCCCCATGCGCCTCAATGATAGAATGGCAAATGGCCAGCCCCATGCCCATGCCTTCGGACTTGGTGGTGTAAAACGCCTCAAACACGCGATCAGCGCCGTTCGGATCGAGGCCTGGACCCGTATCCCGAAAAGTGACCAATACGTTATTCGAGCCATCTGTCCGCGCACTGATCAGTAACTCGCGGTCACCTTCGTTGATCTCGCTCATGGCCTCGATGGCGTTCATGATCAGGTTGAGAATCACCTGCCGGACCTGGACACGATCTGCCCGGACAAGCGGCAACGCCTCAGGTCGTCGCGTTTGCACCCATACATCATTCTTTGCAAGTTCCGCGCGAACTAGAGCCAGCACCTCTAAGATCAATTCGTCAATAGCGAGAAGCTCCGTTTGCACAGGAGCCTTATTCATAAGTGCGCGGATCCGGCGGATCACGTTCCCTGCGCGCATACTGTCACGGATAATCAAACCGAAGGTCTGCCGAACTTCTTCCAAATTTGGCGGTTGGGCACCGAGCCAATTTAGCCCTGCCCCCGCATTACTGCTGATCGCGGCAATCGGCTGGTTGACCTCATGGGCGATTGAGGCGGCCAGCTGTCCCATTGTCGTGATCCGATTGGCGTGTGCAAGCGACAACAGAGTCTCGCGATACCGTCGTTCGCTTTCACGGGCTTCCGTTTCCGCTCTCTTTCGCTCTGTCAGGTCCAGGACGAAGCCAACACCTTGGTCGTGCCGCGCATCGAATACGGCGAGGCCAATTAGCACCGGCACGCGGCTGCCATCCTTGCGGACATACTCTTTCTCGAACTGTTGAACAGCTCCGGTCCTTTTTGCTTCTGTTCCCGCATTCAGTGTGCGCTCGTGCCATTCTGGCGGTGTCAGGTCGAGACCGTTCACTCGCCCCGCGACGAGATCCGCTCGGTCGTATCCAACCATCGTGAGGAAGGTTTGATTTGCCTCGATGATCTCGCCTCCTTCGCGAATGATAAATATTCCGATGATGTTAGCGTCGAGTAAGCGCCGGATTTTCGACTCCCGTTGCTGAACTTCGCTGTACAACCGGCTGTTTTCCAGCGCTGTTGCAGCTTGCGAGGCAAGCATTTTCAGCACCGAGTTGCGAGCAGCCGAGAATATGCGTGCGGCGAGATTATTCTCCAGATAAAGTACGCCGATCAGCTTGCCCTGCGTGATCAGTGGCAGGCAAAGTATAGAACGCGCTTTGCGGTCGCGGATATACGGATCTTCCGCAAATGAAGGCTCGGCGGCAGCATCTTCGAGAATGACGTTTTCGCGGACACGTAGGACGAAATGCAGGACGGACTCGGGAAGTGCCATCGGAGTTACGGGCAGTTCATTCACCTTTACAAGCAGCGCATCCGCTACCGTTGTGGCTTCCGCCTCGATCCGTGGCTCGCCTCCATGCAGCAGAATTAACAAACCTCGTTCGGCGCCGGCCTGCTCAATGGCAGTCCGCATAAGCGTGTCGATTAGTTTTTGAAGAACAATCTCGCCGGAAATCGCCTGCGACACTTTTGTCACCGTCGCGAGATCAAGATGCTCAACGGGAGCTCCGATCCTCATTCCATTCACGGCAGGAGTGGTCTCCTCATGGGTGAGATGGGGATTCAGCTCCTCAAGCTGACGCACTTTGCCATCTGCTCCCCAACGAAGGTAGCCGCGTCGCGCATCCTGCAGGTAAACCCTGGAGATTCTGCCAAAACCGCGCGCAGCATAAAAGCGCGCTGCAAGTTCGCAAGCGATTCCCTCGTGGTGGGCGAAACCGTTACGTGCTGCCGTCTGGATTGAGTGTTCATACAGTCGCATTGCGTCTGCATCGCGGTATTGGCGCCTTGCAATTTCAGCGCCGACCAAGGCAACCCGATTCTCAAAGTTTTCCGGGCAATTCGTCGCCCATATCTCCAGCTGTCTGTAATGGGCATCAATGATATCCCAATGTTGCTGTTGTTCGCTTTCGCCTAGGTTGTCGCAATAACATGAGTGAGACAACGCACCATAGAAGTGAAACTCCGCGGTCAAGGACTCTGTCGGTATAGTCCATAATTTGGGCTCCGCCTTGGAGCGAGCATCAACAGCCGCAGCATAATCGCCGGCTAGAAATCGCGCCTGAAGTTTGCGGATCCAGTAGACGGGTTCGCTAGGTGACAGCTCCGTGCTCCGTGCCAACGATTGCTCGACGTCTCGCTCGTCAAATTCTTGGTCATCTAAGCAACCGAATGAGCGCGTGAGGCCTCGCATGCTTCTAACGATTGCGAGCTGAGCCGCTATCACATCAGCCGCAAACCGGGCCTTTCTATTCCGTACGGTAGCAACGCTTTTCTCTATCTCGTTCTGCACCTCTTTCAGGGGATCTCCGGCCATTATCATATTTGAGGTTAGATGAACCAAGCTGTACGCCTCATAGATGACATCGCCGCTGCTGACCGCAGCTGCGAGCGCTAGCCGAATCAAAGCTCGGCCATCTCTTAGCGGCTTCGTCCAGGGGATCACGTTGCCTCCGAGGGCCAAATAGACAGGCGCCCGAAAACGGGAGTACTCACCGCGATCAACCAGGCCGCAAGCAAGAAGACCTAATTTCTCTGCTGTTTGGTAGTCACCGAAGCGCCCGGCTAAAATTCGACCTAGCCACGCGTAGTGGGCGCAAGAAGCATCAGTATTGCCGTATTCGAGGCTGATGGTGACAGCTCTGCAGATGACCGAAGCGGATAAATTGGCGTCCGTGAAACCTGCGGGCGGAAGAATCCGCGTCAAGACGGCAAGCGTGCCAAGCGAGGTCTGATCTGTCATTCCAGGCAAACTAGCAAGTTCCTCGATTGCGTCGGGCAGCTGTGACCACATCCGCTGATATTCGGCTAATGTTTCCTGGTCCGTCGGATGCTGCGACCACTCGATCCCGACATCGTGAAGATATTCGAGGCCTGTGAGAACTGCCCGCCCGTGCTGACCGAGCGTCAAGTAAAGATCGACCCGCAAACATGCGACCGTTGCTCGTTGGGGCGCGTTCAAGGCGCGCTTCGACAGTGCGGACAGGAGGCTCTCTGCAACCTCCAGTTGGCCTACCAAGAATTCGCATTCGGCCCTGCTTGTCTCCAGTGCGAACGCGAGTTCGTGGCGCCTTCGCCAAGAGTGCTCCGCGAGCAGCGCAGCACCGAGGGTGAAATATGTGAGTGCCGAGGCGTAGGCCGCCGACGCCCTGGCCCGCTGCCCTGCGACCAAATTCAGCTCTGCGAGCTGCTCACGCTCCTGACCGGAGGTAATTAGCGCGACACCTCGATTGAGTTGACTGACGACGTCGAAGATAGCCTCTTCGCGTTTGTGCGCAGGGATGTGTGCCGCGAGCATCCGACCGATCCGCAGATGGGCAGCAGCGCGCGAGGATTCCGGCACCAGGAAGTAGGCCGCCTCTTGAACGCGATCGTGGAGGAAGCGGTAGGCTGTTCCGTGGCGCGCGATCATTTCCTGCCGGATCGCCGGCCACAGGGTGGCATGCACCTGCTCCTGCGAAATTTCGAGCACGATCGCAAGCTCCGCCGTTCCGGCGATGTTGCCGAAACAGGCCAGCTGTTGCAGCGCGTTCTGCGTTTGCTCGGGCAGGCGGATGAGCTTGCCGAGCATCAGATCCACGACGTTCTCGGTGTACGCTTTGGCGTGAATGCGCTCGAGATCCCATCGCCAGCGCGCCGACTCGTGATCGAACGTCAACAGCTGCTCTTCGGCCAGTTCAGAAAGGAATTGAATGGCGAAGAACGGATTACCCATCGTCTTCTGATGCACCAACTTTGCAAGCGAGGCAGCGCGTTTTGGTCCGCAGCGAAGGGTATCCGCGACCAACTGCGCGACATCGTCTGCAGTGAGCGGCGAGAGCGTGATCTCTTCGAAATTTACGTCGGCTCTCCTGATGGAGTCGAGCTTGCGTTTGAGTGGATGGCCTGCATCAAGTTCGTTGCTGCGGTAAGCTCCAATGAGCAGCAGGTGCAGATCCGACTGGGTCAGGAGATCCTCGATCAAGTCGAGCGTTGCGGCATCATGCCACTGCAAATCGTCGAGGAAGAGCACCAATGGATGGGTTCGCCGGGCGAACACGCCAATAAAGCGGCGAAGCACCAGCTGGAAACGAATTTGCGCTTGCCGGGCTGGAAGCTCGGAAACCGCGGGCTGCTCACCAATGATCAGGGTCAGATCGGGGATCAATTCGACCATCAGTCGTCCATTCGCGCCGAGTGCCTCCCGGAACGCTTGCCGCCAGGTGGCGAGTTCGCCCTCGCTTTTGCTTAGAAGAGGACGGACAAGACTCTGAAACGTCTGCACTAGCGTCGCATAGGGAACGTCGCGCTTCAGTTGGTCGAATTTGCCTGACACCAACTGCCCGCGCGAGGGCACCAGTACTTTGTGTAGCTCCTGGACAAGCGAAGACTTACCGACACCGGAGTAACCGGCGACGAGCACCAACCTCGGCGCGCCGCTCTTCACAGCGCGATCGAAAGAGGCAAGCAAAGTCTCGATCTGAAGGGCTCTGCCATAGAGCTTCTCGGGGATGAGCAACCGATCAGGTGTGTCGTCTGCGCCGAGCTCAAACGGGTCGATGCGACCGTGGTTGGCCCATGCTGCAAGACAGTGTTGCAGATCGCGCTCAAGGCTAGCGGCAGTCTGGTAGCGTTCCTCGGCGGTTTTCGCGAGGAGTTTCATCACAATCTGAGATATCGACTCGGGGAGGTTTTGCGATTTCTCGACGGGCGGTATTGCTTTTCTTGCAATATGACAATGGATCCAATCCAAGGGATCTGAGCCCGTGAACGGCAGCGCGCCGGTCAGCATCTGATAGAATGTCACGCCAAGTGAATAGAGATCACTGCGACAATCGACCGAGCGATTCATTCGTCCGGTCTGTTCGGGCGCCATGTAGGGCAGCGAGCCGGCGATGAACTCGGCAGGCTCAGGCGGCACGCGCTCGCGGGAAAGACGGGAAGCCAGACCAAACCCAGTGAGTCGCGCCTGTTCGTCAGGACAATTGACCAGAATGTGAGCGGGTTTTAGGTCCTTGTGGACCAAGCCGTGCCGGTGAAGCTTGCCCACGGCCCTCGCGATGTCAACAGCAAGGCGCAGGAAGCGCTTGGGCTCCATACGGAGCCCAAGTAAATTTAGCAGTGGCTCGCCGCATGGATCCTCCAGGATCAGCATAGTCCGACCAGCTTCGCGGATGAGTTCCAACGGCCGCACCGCCCATGCCTCGTCTAACTCCTCCCTCAGCTCATACTCATGGGCGAGGCGGTCGAGCGTCGCTGGGTGTTCCGCGATGGGCCGCACAACAAGCACGACAGCCCTGCTGCCGTGGATTTGCCGGCGCCACGCACGGCAGAACGCGCGATCACCGTCCTCCCACAGGGGCTGGATGTCACTGTCGAGATTCGAGCCGAACAAAGTTCGGCTGAGGGGGTCCCGCGGCATTTGCCCGCCCGGTCAATAAGGACTGAGCCAAAACCTGACACATATGGGGCGAGCTTGTGAAGGGAATTCGCAAAACGGCGCGAGTACCGATCAAGGCCGCCAAAGAGTGGACCGCGGCACGCCAAGGTGCGACTTGCCTTCCAACCAAGCCGCGCTAGCTACGGCGCTATTTGTGGCGCGCGTCGCGCGGCTTGGTTGGAAGGGACAGCCCGATCGTGTCGATCCAGCCCAATCCCGCGCGCCGGCCGCCTGCACAGCATCGGCGGCGGGCGCTCCCGACTAGCGCAGTGTGTGGGCGAAGGGTTGTATTTGATAGAGCGGCTCGTGGCCCGTTGCGGGACCACCAGCGGCCCACTGCCCAACGTGCAGCAGGGCCCAGATCGCTGCTACCGCTCAAGCAGACAATGACATGTGAAAGCTGATCGGTTTGCCCATGATCGGCACAACGCGTGAGGCCATTGGGCGCCGGCTTCTGACGGCTGCATCGGCCTGAGCGTCCGGGGCGCGATGCGCAATGCCATCCTATGAGCCAATTGCGAGATCTCCTGGCGCGAACTGAAGCCCCGAGCGCCACAACTCGCTTCGTACAACGTCGTCCGAGTATGTCTTTCGAGCAAGCGGCCATACCATTGACGCGCTCAGTCTTCAGCACCAAACTAACATGGCATTGGGCCGAGAAACGTGTCTTCACAAGCTTCGAAGCCGTCCCGGTGCGCGCTGTCACGGCGTTAACGTGCGCCCGGTCCGTCCCGGTATTATCTGTGAAATGTTGATTATGCTGTCCCGCGAAGCGAGCAGCGTGGCGACACTGAGATCGCCGTACCGAGCTAAGGAAGCACAGAGTGAGCATCCGCACCCAGTAGAACTACGGCCAAGATGATCAGCCCCAGGACCACGTGCAGCAGGTGAAAGCCGGTCAAGAGGAAGTAGAGCGTGAAGAAGGTGCTGGTCTCCAGCCCCGCGCCGGAAGCGACCTCGGCCGCGTACTCGGTTAGCTTGATCGCGACGAACGCCGCTCCGAGCGCCATCGCGAGAGACAGCCAGCGCCGGCAGTGGGCGCGCCGCCCCTCGCGGGCCGCCTTGCCGCCCCGCGCGGCCGCCCAGCCGCTCGTCACCAGCACCAGCGTGTTCAGGCCGGCCAGACCGGGATCGAGCAGCCGCTGACCGTCCGCGAAGATCGACGGGCTCACGGCTCGAGCGACCGAGAAGGCCCCGAGGAAGAGGCCGAAGACGGCGAGCTCGCTGAAGATCAGGACCCACATCATCGGGTCGCCGGGCAATTCGGCAAGTATCCCCCACCCGCCTTCTTGTGCGTCTAACTCCTGAGGCAACATCGACTTCCCAAAGCGGATTCCGTTTACGAACCGGTATCCAAGATCTCGTCACCGCTCTTTGTCCCGCGACAAAGACGGACACCGGCCGCCCGAATTAGGCTCCGGTGGTCGCCGCATATCGTCCGCGGGATCGGAGCCTCATGAGCGAAGCGCAGCTAGGCCTTCTCACGGCCACGCCCATCATCATCGTCTTCGCCGGCGCGCTGCGGGCTATGGGCGTGCTGTCGACCGTGGCGACGGTCTCGGCGATCCTGCTGTCGGTCGCGATCGCCGTCGTCCTGTTCACGACTCAGTAAACCCGGGAAGGTCCTCCGCCATGAACGCTCTCAACTTCGACGTCGACGACATCCTGTCCAGCACATGGGACCGCAAGCTCGCGCAGGATCTCGCCATCGAGATCGAATCCGGCACGGGGGACCGCCGCGGGACGTTCAGCGAGATGCGTCGCTTCCTCGCCGTCAAGGGATATCGCGATCTGCGGCCCCGGCTCGAAGCCGCTCGCGAGGGCGCGGTCGCCGAGAACGCGCTGATCGCGGTCGCCCACGAGATCCGCCGCTATGCGCTCGAACGGCCGGCCCTGTCGGCCGCCGCTTTCCGGACGGCCCCCGCCGACTGCCCGGAGTGGCGCGACGCGCACGAAAGGCTTCACTCTCTCATGATCGGCATTCTCGGGGAGTGCGGCCTCTTCGGCGACGCCGCCGAAGGCGCGCTCACGATGCTCCGCAGTCTCGTCCGCGGCTACGTGCTGCACGAAGTGATGCACACCGTCGTCGGCGTCCAATCCTACGACGACGCATTCGACAAGGCTCTCCAGGTCTTCGTCGCCGGTTTTCCGGCATTCGCATCACCTATGGTCCGCGAAGGCGATCGGGCTCGTCGTTCCCGGACGAAAGAGACGCAAGAGCCGCCGTCACCGGCCGGAACGCGCCAGCGGTCGGAAGAATTCGAGGTAGATGCGGTCTCGATGCCCATGACGAGGGAAACCGCGGGCACGACTCTCGCTCCCGAGGACTTCGGAAGCCTCGGCGACAGTCACCGTTGAGGTATGGCGTGCGATAAGAGCCAAGACGAGCTTGGCTTCTTCAGCGACAAGGGTTGCCCGGTCGTTGCCAATCTCAATGTTGTATTCGTCGCCTTATCGGGGTCGGAAAGCCTAGACCTCTCCCGAGTCCGCTCGGGCCCGGGTCTCGGACGGTCGCTCGCCGAAGAGATGCCGATAATATTGAGCGAACCGGCCCACATTTGCGAAGCCATGATGCACCGCCATGTCCGCAATCGTCTCGCGGTCCGGACGACCGGACCGCAGTGCGCTATGTATCGAACAGAGCCGGCGATGACTAAGAAAACGCGATCGGTCCGACACCAAGTGCGTCGTGGAAGGCCCGATGCAAGGTCCGGCGCGAGATTCCAAGATGGACGGTCAGTTCGGAAACGTGCACAGGCCGCCGGCCCTGAGCATCCAAATATTCTTCGGCCAGTCTCACGGTCTTGAGGGCTGAGAGCAGGGGGCCGTCCGGCCGCTGCGGAAGGCCATCGAGAACGTTCGCCATCATCGCTTCGATGATGGCGCGCTTCCAGAACGCGGCAGCTTCTTCCGTCAACGCGGAATTATGTTCGATCAGCCAGGCGATCAACGACCGCATCTTGGGGATGGTCCGAGCCGTCTCCGGCGTTGCCTTGAACTGCTGCCTCTGTCCGAACGCGGTTTCGCACAAGGCGGGCTCGGCGCTGAAGACCTTCTCCACGTCGGCCAACGACGGAGCGATGACCAACATCGAGGCGCCGCCGTAGAATCTGTTCTCCTGCTCCGAACCTGGGGGCAGCAGCATCACGTCTTTCTGCTGTGATTGGTACGAAGAGCGAGTCACGCGGTCGGTGGCGTGGGTCAGCATACCTACCATCAGCCTGGTGGCGTCGGACGAGCCCCGGGTTCTGATTCCGACATTGATCGTCGCGAAGTCGAGCGGGAGATCTCCGATCCTGGTCTGAATCACATTGCCTTTGAGGCGGCCGCGGCCGATCTGAACGATCTCGCGTCGGACGCCGGGAACGATCTCTCTGAGCTGGTCGATGCTGTCGACGCGGACCCGGCGCAGCGCCGTGGATCGACCCATATCGTTACCTCTCTGTGCGCCCCAGTTCACCACCGATGATCAGCGATTACCAGTTTAGATCATTTCTAATATTGGACGGTGGCACAATCCGGACATCACAACCCGGAGAAAGGAAGGTACCGTAAACCGGCAGCACCCGGGTGCGAATCTAGCCCGGAAAGGAGCGGCATCGTCCCTTCGGTGCCATATGTGGGAGCTTGATATGCTCGATCTCGGATCTGGATACGGAGGCAGAGCCGGTTGGCCACCTGCGCGGCAGGAATTGCACTTTTACTGGCCGCTGCGCCACCGGCTTCCGCGCTGAACTTGGGGGCCGCTTCGGGCTATGGAAATCAGGCAAAAATCCCGAAATCCGATATCATCGAAGCCTGAGCGGTCGCACGTCGCGGCGGAGTTGCGGTAGGGCCGCGAGGGGGAGCAGTCGACTATCGCAGCCGCACCGTCGTGCGCGGACCGGTGGCCCGACCTGGGTATCATGGCGGCGGAGTCCGCTGGGCGCGTCCCGCGCACTACCGCTGGCCTCGAGGCGGCGCCATCGCGGCCGGTGCTGCGATCGCCATGGTGACCGCAGCGACGGCTGCGGCCTGGGCGGGCGCCGCTCCCGCGCCGGGCATGTGCTGGTACTACACTGATCCATCGCGCACCCAGGGTTTCTGGGACTACTGCCGCTAGTCGCGGGCCGATCTCGCAATGACGAGCACACCGAACCGACGGATCCCGAATGGTCACTACGGCCCGGCTCCCGGCGGAATCTTCCGCATGGGATCACGACGCCCGTTTTCCGACAAAGCGCCTATCAGCATTCCTTGACTTCAACGGGAGCAGCGAAATGTACCGACTAATCCTGGCTGCCGTCGTATGCGTCTCCTGCTGCTCTGCCGCGATCGCACAGGAACACTCGAAATCCGCGCTAAAAAAATGGCGGGCCTGTGCCGATGCCGCAGCGACGCGATACGCAAAAGGTACGGAAAGCGCTCCAGTGGTCTCGCGCTACGCAATAATGTCCTGCCGCGCGGAGAAGCAGGTTGACCTTACCGACACTGTCTTTGATGTAGACTTCGCTGACCCCGATGTCAGCGGCGATTTTCTTCAACGCGACCTTACGTGCCGCTGTTGCTGATCTATCCACCGCGCGGTGGATCGCGTTCACTAGACCGCGCGTAGAGAGCGCAAGCGCCCACTTCTCAAGCTTGCTCGTGTCCACGCTCACGTTGATTGTAGACATGGTTCAGTTATTACCTGCTTGTTAGTTGAAAGTTCTGCCCGCTGTGCTAACAGCGCCGCTCATCGAAGACTAAGGAGACGCACCAGTTGAAACGTCCTGCCAAGAAGAAGCCAACGCGACGCGAGTGGACACCTGCTGATTTGCGGAGTCTCAAGAAGCATTCGAAGGATCGAACGCCAGTTCTGAAAATCTCGAAGGAGATGAAGCGCACCATCGGTTCCCTACGTCAGAAGGCCCTTGTATTGGGCATCGGCTTGGGTCACCAGCGCTGATCAGGCGAGAGCTGCGCAGCTATGCGGCGCGGCTACTCTTCCCACGCGATCAGTTCGGTGGGCTCCACTTGGTGGGCTCGCTCGGCTCCGGCATAATCTCGCGCCACCGTTCAGCTTGCTCGATAAGAATCGCGAACGGAGAGCCCGGCACGACTTGCGGCACGGCATGGCGCAGCGTATCCGCGATGCCCGGAATGCGGCTGATGGCATCGAGCTTTTCGGAAGCTTGGTTGATGAGATGGGCGAGTGCGTTTAGCTCGCCCGTAAGCGCTTCATTGTCCATCGTCGTCGCCCGATTTGTCGGCGTCGCACGCAAAGGGCTTCGACCCGTCTCCGCTTCGCAAGTAGTTCAGGGGGACTTCGTGCCCGGCGCGCTCGTTCTCGCCATAGCACCGCGCGGAGCCTACTCCGACGCAGCTCGCGAGTAAGCCCGCCAACACTTCCACAGCATCCCCGATACGGGGCGCGGCAGCAGCGATCTTTTCAAGTGCTTCGGCGGCACGCCCCAGGCGGGCGTCTTCAGAAAGCGCCAGCAGGTCGGTCAAACTCATTGTTTGGTCGGATTGTTTGGTCATCAGCGGTTCTCTCTAAGTGGGGCGGGTTTGCGAGTGTGAACGCGGCGCTGCCCGGATAGGCCCGCGCGAGTGCGGGTTTTGTGCGCTGCACGATAGTAATTGCCCGCAGGTGTGAGTAATCTTCAGCGTCTGCCAAAGAGACGGCTTCAAGTGCCGCGCACAATCAGTTCCCAAGGATGGAAAGGCCGCTCCTCGGGGCGGCCTTTCTGTCAGCACAGGAGGAAAATCAAATGCATCCGAAAGCGCCCGCTTGCCCTGACACCGAAAGGTCGCGTTCGAGAGCCATTTGGTTGCGTCAACTCGCAGAAGGTGCCGGAGACTCGGATTCCCGCATAGACTCGAAATTTTGACGGACGAGTATGACGAGCTTGCGAGGTCAATCGGATTTGAAGACAGCGAAGTTGATTAGGACAGGTGTTCAGCGCAGCGCTCCTAGCCGTGGCATGGGCCATCTACGCTCGCAGCGCAGCGCTCACCGCTGCCGCCCTCGCAATCGCAACCTTGTTTGTTGGTACACCTGTTGAAATTCATGAGGACGCATCGGTAAATGCAGTTGCAGTCTATATTGACCTGTCCGCAGTGTGATCACCGCTCGGCTGAGACAATGCCAACTGACGCCTGCCAATTCTTCTATGACTGCCAGGGCTGCGGCATCCGATTGAAGCCTAAGCAGGGCGATTGCTGCGTGTTCTGCTCTTTCGGTTCAGTTCCTTGTCCGCCAGTTCAGAAGAACGGGAAAGGCGCCTGCTGTAACTGAGCCCTTGTTGCGACCGCGCGGCCTAGTGGAGCGTCGCGCGAACGCCGCGCAGACCCGGGACCGGGTAGACCCGCGCGGCGCATGCCCCATCTGGAAGGACAAGGGCCGCGCGCCCGCACACGCGGCCCTCACCTATGGGTGAAATCGTCCCCGTAAGATTGCGATTTGTTGCGCGGCCTGTTTTCCCCGTCCTCTGTCGCTTCCGCCTGACGGCCTGAACGGCTGATAGCCAAGCAGTCGGTCGGTCAGTGCGTATCTCTATATACGCACTAACCGACCAACCGACCTGCGAGGGTCGGTTAGTTAGGGCGGTCGGTCTGAGATCAGCTAAGTAATTGTGAAGTCGGTTAGTCCGGTCGGTCGCTCTTCAGACCGACCGACCACACGTAAAGCGACGGACTGCAAAATCGGACCAACCGACCAGCTAATTTATTGTTCTTGCGATTAATTATGACGCTGCCGCCTCCGAGGTCGGTTTGTCCCGAAATCAGACCAACCGACCAAGCGGGCCGCTATCGCATACGACAAAGGGCGGCCCACATGGACCGCCCCCCATGTGACACCGCACGACCTCCGCCTGCGCTTCTTTGCACCGATGAAGGAATTCACTCACGAATTTATCGCGCGCCTGAGCCAGCTCGACTATGCGCGTGCGATGGCCTTTATCGCGTTCGACGAGGCGACCGGCGAGATGGTGGGCGTGGTCCGCCTCCATTCGGACTCGATCTACGAGAGCGGCGAATACGCGATCCTGCTGCGGTCCGACCTCAAGGGCAGAGGGCTTGGATGGGCTCTGATGGAATTGATCATCGACTACGCCAGAGCGGAAGGGCTGAAGGCCATATCGGGCGACGTGCTGAAGGAGACCACCGTGATGGTCGAGATGTGCCGGCAACTCGGCTTCGAGGTCAGGCCGGATCCGACCGAGCCTGACATCTGCGACGTCCGGCTCAAGCTATGAGCGCGCTCGCGCGCTTTAGGAGCCCGCTTCGGCGGACGTTGCGGCGGACTTCTCCGCCGTCATTCGCAAGTTCTTGGCGACGATCGCGACCAGCGGCACGAGCACCGGCACGAGCATGCTGAGCGGATGCTGAACCGCGCCTGACACTTGAGCCTGAAGCGCGCGCGCCTCAAGCTGAGGGGCTTCGATGGATGCGCCGTGATTTTCATTGGCAAGCTCAATGTCGCGGCCGGACGGGGCGCACCCGGCGATGACGAAGAGGACCGCCGCGAAACGCTCGATGGCGTGCGTCACGTCTCCGGGTTGATCCATCGCAAGGAAGCGGCGCAGACTTCGCCATATTCTGCGGTTTAGAAAACAAATTGGGATTGGATCAATGTTGGAAGACGTCTTCGCTTTTGCAGATGAGGCATTGCCCGGCACAAAGGTAATGCCGCCATACTCCGAGGCCCAATTTCTGGCCGAACTCGGAAACCGTGTGCGCAGCGCGCGTATGCATTGCGAAATGTCGCGCCGGGAACTTGCTCGCAAGTCCGGCATCTCCGAGCGGTATATTGCACAGATCGAGGGCGGCAAAGGCAATGTCTCCATCGTCCTGTTACTCCGACTTGCCTCGGCGATTCACCACACCCAACCGAAGGCGCGGCGGAATGGAGCTTAAGAGAGACGTGTCGACGGCACCAGTTCCGACTGTTCGAAATTCGCCCAGGTCTCAAGAAAACATCGGTTGTCCCACCTTTCGTTTTCGACGCAGCTCAACGTCGCCATGCCCCCCTCGTCGCAAAATCGGGCCATGAACTGGATTGCAGACTTTTGGTCGCGACTTCCAAGTCCGCTAGGGTGGCGGGAAATTGCGACGGCGCCGTTTGATCGCGAGATCGAGCTGGCCGTCATCAGCGATCACGTCGCCCCGCTGAAGCGAGCGTGCCTGCGCCACGGTAACGGCTGGCTTGATGCCGAAACACTGAGACCCGTAACCGTGACCGCGACGCATTGGCGCTACCGGATGCCAACCACGCTGCCGATGAGCTGCTGCTGATGAAAGAACCGCTGTTTATCAAACGAATAGCCATAGTCTGGTTTGCGGGATCCCGATTCGGTTCTCGGCGTAAGCGCCCGAACTGGACGCTGCTGATATTATTCACCGCGATCATGTTCGCGTTGCTGCTGCTGGCGCGCTGACCGCGGCCCACGGCGCTTGCAGGCCACCGCGAGGCACAAATACCGCCGCATCAGATGCAGCGGCGTCCGCTCTAGATAATCTTGGTATTTGGCAGTTCAGCCGGTATCAGATCACCGCCTGTTGTTTCCAATTCTTCGCCCAGTCGCGCCTGCGCCGCGTCTCGGATGCGGGCCGCAATCTGCGGCTCCCGGTCCATCAGGCTGTGCAGGTCGGAAGCGTCGAGCGCAAGCAGGCGGGTCGTTTGCAGCGCAATCACGGTTGCCGAACGGCGCGATTGCCGCAAGGCGGCGATTTCGCCAAAGAAGTCACCAGCGCCGAGATGGACATGCTTGTGGCGCAGCCTGATCTCCACCTCTCCATCCAATATCAAATACATCGAATGCGCAGGCTCGCCGCGACGGGCAATAGTCGTTCCCTTGTCCACCTTCTGCGCGCGGAGAATCTTCATCACATCTGCGATCTGTGCAGCAGTTAATTCGCTGAACAAGGGAACCCTCGCCACCAACCCCCAGGTGACGACAAAATCCCTGCGATGCACTTCGTTGGCAAATGCCGTCGCCACGATACCTACTGGCAGCGCCACCATCAGCAGCCCGACGAAGATCGTCAATCCGGCTATCAGCCGGCCACCCGTGGTTATCGGTACGGCGTCGCCATACCCTACCGTTCCGAGCGTCACGATCGCCCACCACATCGCGTCGGGGATGGTGCCGAACCTGTCCGGCTGGGCGGCACCTTCGGCGAGATGCATCAGTGCAGCCGCCATCAGCGTCGCGCCACATAGAATCACAAAGCAGCCGACCAGCGCCCGACGCTCGGCATAGAGCGCCTCCAGTAACGAGCGCATCGCGGGAGAACAGCGGGTGAGCTTGAAGAAGCGTATCAGGCGCAGGACCAGAAGTGCTTTAAAATCGGCCGCTATGAACAGGGGCAGCCAGAATGGCAGCACCGCAGCGAGATCGATCAGCCCGGCTGGACTTGCCGCCAGACGCACGCGTGAACGGATTGCGCCGAACCGTCGCCACCTCGGATGTTCGATCGCCGTCCACAGCCGCGCTGCATACTCGATCGTGAAGGTGAGCAGGGCAGCATACTCGATCGCCTGAAACGCCTTGGCATACTGGCCTGCCAGCCTCGGCACGGATTCCAGCACGGTCGCGGCGAGCGTGACAACTATGAGCCCGATCAGTGTCCAGTTCACGACCGCACCGAATCTATCGACGCCGGAGCCCTGATCGAGGATGCCGTATAGACGTTGACGAAATTGCGTTCCCTGATGAAGGCGAGACACCGTTACCTCTCCGCCGACGACGGCTTCAGACCGAGCGGTCCTGCGGCGGATCATCATCAGCAATTGCGCGCCAGGCGGCGCCGTCGAGATCGTCGTACTGACCGCTGCGGAGCGACCAGAGGAAGGCGACGAGGCCGGCTCCGCCGAGGGCCAGCGCCAGCGGGACCAGGATGACCAGGATTTCCATCACACGATCTCCCGCGAGCCGCTGCGCGCCCGCAGCGAGTTCAGCATCACCAGAATTGAGGATCCGCTCATCGCCGCAGCCGCGATCAGCGGCGTTACCACGCCGCTGATCGCAACCGGCACCGCCAGCACATTGTAACCGATCGCAAGCCAGAGATTTTGCCGCATCAGATGCAACGCCTTGCGTGCCGAATCGATGGCGGCGACGACCGGCGCCAGCGGCCGGCCGAGGAAGACGAGATCGGCGGTGGCCTGGCTGAGATGCGCGGCCGAGATCGGCGACATCGAGACATGGGCCGCCGCGAGCGACGGCGCGTCGTTCATGCCGTCACCGACCATCAGCACCTTTGCGCCGCGCTGCTTCAATTCCTCGATCCGCGCGATCTTGTCGGCCGGCGTGACGCCGGCCCGCCACTCGGCGATGCCGAGCGCATGGGCTGCCGCAATCACCGCGGGCTCGCGATCGCCGGAGAGGATCTCGATGCCGATATTGTGCGCCTTCAATGCCGCGATCACGGCTGGGGCGTCCGGGCGAAGGCCCTGCCGCACGGAGAAGATGAATTTTTCGCTTCCCCTGCTGAAGGCCACGATGGAGGCCTCGGGATCGAGGTTGTTCCCGCTGACCAACGCTTCTGCGCTGCAGAAGGTTGGACGGCCGAGGCGGATCTCAACGTCGTCAACTGTGGAACGCACGCCCTGCCCGGCCTCTTCGACCGCATTGAGGATCGGCGATTTGGCACCCGCGGCCTGCGCGACGGCAGCCGCGACAGGATGATGGCTCGACAACGCGAGCCGGCCGGCGAGTTGGAAGATATCAGCGGGAATGTCGGCCGCGTTCGTGACTTCGAGAGCCGGCAGCGTCAGCGTGCCGGTCTTGTCGAAGATGACATGGTTGACTTCGGCCAGGCGCTCGATGGCATCGCCGGAATTGAGCAGCACGCCGGACTTGAACATCGCGCCCGAGGCGATCGCCTGCACCGTCGGAATCGCAAGCCCGAGTGCACAAGGACAGGTGATGATGAGGACCGCAACGCCGGTGATGATCGCATCATGCCAGCTCGCGCCGGCGATGACCCAGCCGAGAATAGTGATGAGCGCGGTCGCATGCACCACCGGTGCGTAGAGCCGCGAGGCACGATCGGCGAGCCGCATGTAGCGCGAACGGGCCTGCAGCGCGTTGTCGAGCAGCCGCGTGATCTCGGCGAGCAGCGTCGCTTCCGACGCCGCCGAGACCCGCACCCGCAGCGTGCCGGAGATGTTCATCGAGCCCGCATAGATCGGCGTGCCCTGCTCCGCAGTGACATAGAGCGTCTCGCCGGTGATCAGGCTTTGATCGATCTCGGAACGCCCCTCGATTACGGTGCCGTCGATGGCGCAGCGCTCGCCTGGCCGCAGCAACACGATGTCGCCGGGATGGATTGCAGCGACAGGCACCTGTAAAATCTCATCAGACCCGACGAACTTGGCCGCAGTCTCCGCCTTCAGCGCCGCGAGATTGCCCGCGACCGCGCGAGTCCGCCGCCGCATGTTCTGGTCGAGGAAGCGGCCGACCAGCAGGAAAGTCAGCAGCATGATCGCCGCATCGAAATAGGCGTGCTCGGCGTGGCGGACGGTCTCGACCACGGACATGCCGAGCGCGAGGCACACGCCGATCGAGATCGGCACGTCCATGTTGGTGGTCTTGTTGGACAGCGCGCGCCAGGCCGAGCGGAAGAACGGCTGGCCGGCATAGGCCACCGCCGGCAGTGCGATCAGCGCCGAGAGCCAGTGGAAGAAGTCGCGCTGCTCGGGCAGCATGTCCGAGACGTTGCCCGACCATACCGGGATCGACAGCATCATCACGTTCATGGTGGCGAACGCCGCAACGCCGAGGCAGCGCAGCAGGAAGCGCGATTCCGCGATCTCGGTCGCTTCCGCGATCTCGGTCTCGTAGGGATAGGCCTTGTAGCCGAGTTCCTCGAGCCGATCGATGAAGCGGACAGGATCGAGCGTGCCCTCTTTCCATTCCAGCGCGACGCGCCGGTCGGTGAAGTTGACCCGCGCCAGCGTGACATCAGGAATGGCCGACAGACCGCGCTCGATCTTGGCCATGCAACCCGCGCAGTGAACGCCCTCGACCGCGAGGTCGATGTGCTGAAGGCCAGCGCCCACGGCGCGGACATAGTGAGAGAAATCGCGTGTCACCTGCATGGTGGGATCTCAGTTCAGGATCACGCGGTTACGCGACAGGAACACGCGGTCGCCCTTGGCATCGCCCTCGATGACGAGATCCCACTGACCCGGCGCGACCGATGCGGCATCGCCGCGATAGATGCCGCTGCCCGCCTCGGATAGCTCGACCGCGAGGTCTGCGCGCTTATCGGTCGGCCGCTCCAGGCGGCCCTCGAATTTCAATCCGGTCACCGGCTGGCCCGCCGCATCGCGCGCGTCGAGCTGGAGCACGGCGTGGCCGTCGGCGCGCCGCTCGATATGCGCACTGACTTTCCAGTTGCGCGCGACCTGGTCCCGTGCCGCCGAGATCTCGCGATCGTAAGTGAGGCCCGCGGCATAGGGGCTGTCGACGTCGGTGCCGGGCAGCGTCGCGATCGCGAGCTTCATCATGGTGACGTTGACGCCGATTACGACGCCGAAAAAGGCGACCAGCATCAGGAACACGTTGGATCCGGTCAGCGGCTTGGTGGCCATGGCAGTCTCCTGGTGTTACGGCGAGACGAAATTGTCGGTGGTGGTGGCAACCTCGCCGAGCCCGATATCGGTGACGTGGAAGCGCACGGGGATCGATTTCTCCGGATTGCTGTCAGCTGGCGCAGTGACGAGCAGCCGCAGCTCGCTGGTGGAGTCGCGCGGGATCACGATCATCGGGCGGTCCGGCGTCACGGAATCGGCACCGACGACATGTATGGTCAGATTAGCCGGGCCGTCCGCATCGATCGCGACGACGCGATCATATCCGCTCTTGTTCAGAAGACGTACCGTATAGGCGTTTCGAATCGAACCGTCGCTGAGCTTGACCGCGACCGGGTTGCGGTCGTGCAGCACGTTGAGGTCGAGCAGAGTGCGGGTCGCCAGCACGTAGAGCATGATGCCGCCGACGGCCGCGATGATCGCACTGTAGGCGATGGTGCGAGCGCGGACGATGCGATAGATCGGCGCCTTTCCGTCCAGGCGGCGCTGGATGTTGATGTCGTTGTCATAGCCGATCAGCCGCTTCGGCCGGCCGATCTTGGTCATGACGTTGTCGCAGGCGTCGATGCAGAGCCCGCACTGGATGCATTCGAGCTGCGGCCCGTTGCGGATGTCAATGCCGGTCGGGCAGACCGCGACGCATTGATAGCAGTCGACGCAGTCGCCGACATGCGCGCCGAGTGCGCGCAGCTCCGCGGCCTTCTTCACCGAGGTGCGCTTCTCGCCGCGATCGTAGCGGTAGGTGACGTTGAGCGCCCACTCATCGGTGAGCGCGGCCTGGATGCGGGGCCACGGGCACATATACGTGCAGACCTGCTCGCGCATGAAGCCGGCGAGCACATACGTCGTCGCCGTCAGGATGCCGATCCAGATATAAGCGATCATTGGCGCCTGCAACGTGAGAAGCTGCTTCACCAGCGTCGGCGCATCGTTGAAATAGAGCACCCAGGCGCCGCCCGTCCACCAGGCGATCATCAGCCAGATCGCATGCTTGAGGGCGATCTCGGAGACGCGCTTGAGCGTCAGCGCACCGCCCGCCTTGTCCTTGCGCATCCGCTCGCGGCGGTCGCCTTCGACGAAGCGCTCGACGGCGTAGAATAGGTCGGTCCAGACCGTCTGCGGGCAAAGATAGCCGCACCAGATGCGCCCACCGACCGAGTTCATCAGAAACAGCGCCACCGCGGCGACGATCAGCAGGCCCGTGAAGTAATAGACCTCCTGCGGCCACAGCTCGATGAAGAAGAAGTAGAAGCGGCTGTTGGGAAGATCGACCAGCACCGCCTGGCTGGGCGCGCCGACGCCGCGGTTCCAGCGCACGAAGGGCAGGAAGTAATAGACCCCAAGGCAGAATGCCATGAGGCCCCATTTGATCCGGCGGAAGGTCCCGGAGATGCTCTGGGGATACACCTTCTTCTGGGCCACATAGAGCGGTCCGTTATCGTCGTCCGATGTGAGCTCGTTCGGGTTCACGGTCTTGTTCATCGCCTGGGACTTCTCAAGGTGCGATTCAACCTAGCCCCGACCACGCCGCGTCAGTTGATCCAGCTCAAGCGGAGGCGTTTCTGTTCGCCCCCGCCCCTCAACTATTTTCCGCCGCCCAGGGAGTGGACGTAGACCGCCATCGCCTTGATGGTGGAAGGATCAAGCCGTCCTTCCCAGGCCGGCATGACGCTGGCGCGGCCCTGGCTAATGGTCTCGATCAGGGTCGCCTCGTCAGAGCCGTAGAGCCAGATCTTGTCGGTCAAATTGGGAGCACCGAGCTCCGGGTTGCCCTTGCCGCCATCGCCATGGCAGGCGACGCAATTGTCCGCAAAGATCTTCTCGCCCCTGGCGGCGTCATAGCCCTTTCCGGTTGAGAGGCCCGACAGCGACCTGACGTAATTGGCGACCGAAACGATCTCGTCGCTCTTCAGCACGCCGTCCTTGCCGAAGGCGAGCATCTGGCCTTCATGGGTCTTGGCATGACCGGAGCGGGCACCAAACTGGATGGTCTGCATGATCTGGTCGAGCGTGCCGCCCCACAGCCAGTCGTCGTCGTTCAGGTTCGGATAACCCGTGGCGCCGGCGCCGCCGGAGCCGTGGCACGGCGCGCAATTGTCGCCGAACACGGTCTTGCCCTTGGCGCGCGCGAGCGCCAGCAAGGCCGGATCCTTCTCGATGTCGGCGAGCGAGGCCGCGCCCAACGCCGCCATCTTGTCGCCCCTGATCTTCTCGAGATTGGCGAGCTCGACCGCGACGTCGGCGCGCGTCGAGTAGCCGAACAGCCCTGTGGTATTGCTGGAGATCAGCGGCCAGGCCGGATAGACGATCCAGTAGCCGATCGCCCAGACGATGGTGAGATAGAAGGTGATCACCCACCAGCGCGGCAGCGGCGTGTTGAGCTCCTTGATGCCGTCCCATTCATGCCCTGTCGTGGATCTGCCGGAAACGGAATCGAATTCGCCATGATGTTCGGTCATGATGTCTTACTCCTCCCGCAGCGGCAGCTGTGCCGCTTTGTCGAACTCAGCCTTGTTGCGGGGCCAAAGTGCGTAGGCGATGATCGCGAGAAAGATCGCGACGAAGACCGGCGTCCAGATCGTGGTCACGAGACCCGAGGCGAGATTGTCGAGTGTCAGAATGGCTTTCATCGGTGGTGCCTTCTCAGCGAAGATTGGCTTTCTCGTTGTAGATCTTGAAGTCGACCAGCGTGCCGAGCATCTGGAGATATGCGATCAGGGCATCCATCTCGGTCGGCGTGCCGGCCTTGCCGTCAAAATTGCGCACGACCGCCTTGGCGTAGCGTTTGGTGAAGGCGTCGGTGCCGGCATTATCCGGATCGGCCTGGGCCTTCATATCGGCGGCCGCGCTGGCGATCTGGTCGTCTGTATAGGGAACGCCGACCGTCCGCAGGGTGCGCATATGGTCGCCTATCGTCCCAGGATCGACTTCTGTCGAGCTGAGGAAAGGATAGCCCGGCATGACCGATTGCGGAACGATCGCGCGCGGATTGCTCAGATGAGTGACGTGCCAGTCGTCGGAATACTTTGCTCCGACACGAGCAAGGTCAGGACCGGTGCGCTTCGAGCCCCATTGGAACGGATGGTCGAACATGCTCTCGGCCGCGAGCGAGAAATGACCGTAGCGTTCGACCTCGTCGCGCAAGGGACGGATCATCTGGGAATGGCAGAGATAGCAGCCTTCGCGGACGTAGACGTTGCGGCCCGCGAGCTCCAGCGGCGTATACGGCCTGATGCCATCGACCACCTCGATCGTGCTTTTGAGGTAGAACAGCGGCGTGATCTCGACGAGACCGCCGATCGCGATCACCAGCAAAATGCCGACGACCAGGATGATCGAGTTCTTTTCGAAGACTTGGTGACGTGTCCAGAACGACATGGGAAGCTCCTCATTCCGCCGCCTGAAGAGCGACGGGCATCTGGACTTCCTGTTCGCCTGTGCGAACCGTCATCCAGAGATTGTAGGCCATGATCAGCGCGCCGATCAGGAACAGCGCGCCGCCGGCGGCACGGATGACGTAGAAGGGATGCATCGCCTCGACGGTCTCGATGAAGGAATATTCAAGAAAGCCGAGCGAGGTGTAGGCGCGCCACATCAGGCCCTGGAGGATGCCGGACACCCACATCGCCGAGATGTAGAGAACGATGCCGAGAGTGGCGATCCAGAAATGCCAGTTGACGAGCTTCAGGCTGTAGAGGCCCTTGCGATTCCAGACCCACGGCACCAGGCAGTACAGCGCGCCGAAGGAGACGAAACCGACCCAGCCGAGCGCACCGGAATGCACGTGGCCGATGGTCCAGTCGGTGTAGTGGCTGAGTGAATTGACCACCTTGATCGACATCATCGGTCCCTCGAAGGTCGACATGCCGTAGAAGGCGACGGAGACGACGAGCATGCGCAGCACGGGATCGGTGCGCAGCTTGTCCCAGGCGCCCGACAGCGTCATCAGGCCGTTGATCATGCCGCCCCACGAAGGCATCCACAGCATGATCGAGAAGGTCATGCCGAGCGTCTGCGTCCAATCCGGCAATGCCGTGTAGTGCAGATGGTGCGGACCTGCCCAGATGTAGAGGAAGATCAGCGCCCAAAAGTGGATGATCGAGAGCCGATAGGAATAGATCGGCCGCTCCGCGCGCTTCGGAATGAAGTAGTACATGATGGCGAGGAAGCCCGCGGTCAGGAAGAAGCCGACCGCGTTGTGGCCATACCACCACTGGAACATCGCATCCTGGATGCCGCCCCAGGCGATATAGGATTTGGAGCCGAAGAACGACACCGGCAGCGCGGGGTTGTTGCCGAGATGCAGAACCGCGATCGTCACGATGAAGGCAAGATAGAACCAGTTCGCCACGAAGATGTGCGGTTCCTTGCGCTTCAGGATGGTGCCGAGGAAGACCAGCAGATAGGTGACCCAGACGATGGTGAGCCAGAGGTCGGCATACCATTCCGGCTCGGCATATTCCTTGGACTGCGTGACGCCGAGCAGATAGCCCGTGCCGGCGATGAGGATGAAATAATTGTAGCCGAGCACGACGAACCAGGGCGCGAGATCGCCGACGAGCCGCGCGCGGCAGGACTTCTGCACGACGTAGAACGATGTCGCGATCAGGACGTTGCCGCCGAAGGCGAAGATCACGGCGGAGGTGTGCAGCGGCCGCAATCGGCCGAATTGAATCCACGGCAGGTCGAAGTTCAGCGCGGGCCAGGCCAGCTGCGAGGCGATGATGAGCCCGACCAGGAAGCCCGCGATGCCCCAGACCATCGCCATGACGGCGGAGAACTTGATCGGGCCCATGTTGCAGTTGGGACGACCATTGATCTCCGCAGGCGGCAGCGCCGCCGGACGATCGTAATAGCGGTTGATGATGAAGAACACCGCGGCCAGACTCGCCGCCGCACTCAGTCCGGCGTGAAAGGCGAACGGCGCGTCGAGCGCCTTGGCCGAGGCGATCAGGCACAGGAAGGCAGTGACCGCGAACAACGCCGCCAGGCCGCTTTCACCTGACGTCATGGACTTGGAGATGGAGGGCTGGGGCATCGCGGATTCTCTCTGAAAGAACACGCCGCCAGAAACCACATTCACCCTCGCCGAGAATTGATTGAGATCAAGATTGGTCTTTGGTTCTTCGTATGAGCGGTATTTTGGTAACGGCCCCGTCCATTTAGGGCGCAGCCAGATGAAGTACTCCTGCTGCCCCCGCGCCGTCATTGCGAGGAGCTCTTGCGACGAGGCAAACCAGGATTTCGCCGTGGCGGCAGTCTGGATTGCTTCGCTTCGCTCGCAATGACGGAGGCTGCAACCCTACCGCTTAGCTTGAGACACTCACGCGCTCGCGGTCGCCTTCAGCGCCGTGATGACGTCCTCGCGCGCGACGATTCCGACCAGCTTTTGAGTGCTGTCGAGCACGATGATGCTCCGGATGCGGTGCTCGACCATGATCTGGAGCACGCGAGTCAAGCGCGTGTCGGGACTGACATAAATGAACTCGGGTGTCATGACGTCGCCGACCTTGCGGCTCATCAGGTCGTGATAGCGCGGCAGCATCTGGCTCGGCGTGAAGGCAAAGCACTTCAGGATGTCGAACTTGGTGACGATGCCGACCACCTGACCGTCATCCTCGACAGGATAGGAGTTGAAATCGTCCTGCTCGAACATCTCGCTGAGCGCGAGCAGGTCATGGTCGCGCTTCACCGTTTTGACGTTACGCGTCATGTAGCCGCCGACGGTCTGCTCAAGGAATTTGTACACGGCGCGTCCTCATCGATTCGTCTTGAGTTCGAAGCGTCAGTGCGACAGCAGCACACATCGGGCGGTTTGCGTGACTAGATATTGCGTGACGCCGCCGAGGATCAGCTCGCGGAAACGCGAATGGCCGTAGGCGCCGGCGACGATCAGCCCGGCCGCGATGTCGTCGGCAACCTTCTCCAATCGTTGGGCGGCAGTTTCTGCTCCACCCGCTCCCGAGACCCGCGCTGTCGCGGTGACGCCGTGGCGGGCGAGCCAGGCGGCAACGTCGCTGACCCGCCCCACCACGGCCGAACGGTCGTCATCGTCCTCCGGAATTTCTACGATGGTGACGTCCCTCGCCTTTCGGAGCATCGGCAGCGCATCGGCCACGGCGCGGCGCGCCTCGGGCGTGTCCTTCCAGGCTACGAGAACATTGCGCAGATCGAGCCAGGTGATCCGGTCAGCCACGGCCAGAAGGGGTCGGCCGGCCTGCATCACCAGATCCTTCGGGCTTACCAGCGAAAACGCATCGGAGAAGGCCGGGCTCTGTCCGCCACTGACCACGATGTCGGCGCAGCGCGCCTGCGCCAGGACGAATCGCGCGGGAAAATCTGCGGAGCTGCGCCATTCCGCGCGCCCGGCGCGGGTCCTGGTGGCAGCGTGGAATTCGGCCTCCAGATCGGCAAGACACCTCTTGACCGAGACCTCCTCCTGATCGATCAGGCGTTGGGCCGCAGCGCCATCGGTGAAATAAATCGGCGGCGCGAACTTCACTGCGGCGACCCCGACGAGTGCGGCCTCGTATCGTTCGGCGAGCTCGCCCGCAACCTGAAGGCGCGCATTGTTGGGCTGATTCAGCGCGAGGCTCACCATCACGGTCGCGTATGTCATCGGGCGTCTCCGCTGGACTGTGCTTTGACGAAAATTGTAGCCCCGCGGCGATCCGGCAGGATGAGCTAGATCAAATCGCCCTCGCCGTGCCGCGGGAAATCCGCCAACGGAATCAGACATCGGAACTTGCCACCGGGGCTTCCTTGGGCGAAATTGCCGGCAGGTCGCGGCGGTTCGCCCCCGGACAGCAGAATAGGGAGCAACCACGTGTCGCCGACCCGCGTAACGCATCCGCCACACGATCATCGCGGCGAGCATTTCCGGGTCCGGATCGAAGGATTCGGCGTCGGCACCTGGGATCTCGACCTCACGACGCGCGAGCTGGAATGGTCGGAAACCG
The DNA here is from genome assembly GCF_040548035.1 of Bradyrhizobium sp. LB8.2. NCBI lineage: Bacteria > Pseudomonadati > Pseudomonadota > Alphaproteobacteria > Hyphomicrobiales > Nitrobacteraceae > Bradyrhizobium > Bradyrhizobium sp. LB8.2. The sequence continues at coordinate 97,435 of NZ_JBEPQV010000018.1, forward strand.
CGCGGATGCTGCTCGGTATCGAGCGCGGCAGACCTGCGACCTACGATCTATTCCTGTCGCGTCTCGAACCCGACGACCGCGCGCGCGTCGAGACCGCGATCAAACAGGTCTCCGAACGCGGCGGCGGTTTCGACGTCTCCTTCAGAATTGCCGGGACGTCCGACCGGGGCAAATGGATCAGGGCCCGTGCCGGCCTGATCAGGGACGATGCCGGTGTCGCGCGCCATCTCAGCGGCATCTTTCTCGACGTCGACGCGGAGAAGCAGGTCGAGGAAACCCTGCGTACGCGCGAGACCCACCTCCGTTCCATCCTTCATACCATCCCCGACGCCATGATCGTCATCGACAGAGGCGGCATCATGCAGCTGTTCAGCACGGCGGCCGAACGCCTGTTCGGCTGGTCCGAGCAGGAGGCGATCGGCCAGAACGTCAGCATGCTGATGCCGGAGCCGGATCGCACCCGCCACGACGGCTACATTGCGCGCTATCGCTCGACGAAGGATCCGCACATCATCGGCATCGGCCGCATCGTGACCGGCAAGCGCCGTGACGGCACCACGTTCCCGATGCATCTGTCGATCGGCGAGATGCAGTCCGGCGGCGAGCCCTATTTCACCGGCTTCGTTCGCGACCTCACCGAGCACCAGAAGACGCAGGCGAGGCTGCAGGAGTTGCAGTCGGAGCTCGTCCATGTCTCGCGACTGACCGCGATGGGCGAGATGGCCTCCGCGCTCGCCCACGAGATCAACCAGCCGCTGGCGGCGATCAGCAACTACATGAAGGGATCGCGGCGGCTGCTCGCCGGCAGCACCGATCCCAACACTGCGAAGATCGAAACCGCGTTGGACCGCGCCTCGGAACAGGCGCTGCGCGCCGGCCAGATCATCCGGCGCCTGCGCGACTTCGTCTCCCGCGGCGAATCCGAGAAGCGGGTCGAGAGCCTGTGGAAGCTGATCGAGGAGGCAGGCGCGCTCGGCCTTGCCGGCGCGCGCGAGCAGAACGTGCAGCTCCGCTTCAATCTCGATCCCGGCGCCGACCTCGTCCTCGCCGACCGGGTGCAGATCCAGCAGGTTCTGGTCAATCTGTACCGCAACGCGCTGGAAGCGATGGCGCAGTCGCCGCGGCGCGAGCTGATCGTCACCAACAGGCGCGTCACCGACGACATGATCGAGGTCGAGGTGTCGGACACCGGCTCCGGCTTCCGGGAAGACGTCATTCCAAACCTGTTTCAGACCTTCTTCACCACCAAGGAGAGCGGCATGGGCGTGGGACTGTCGATCAGCCGCTCGATCATCGAAGCTCACGGCGGCCGCATGGTGGCCGAGAGCAACGCATCGGGCGGCGCGACATTCCGCTTCACTTTACCGGCAGCCGATGAGACCTGAGCAATGACGACCAAGGGACATGTCTACGTTATCGATGACGACGAGGCGATGCGGGACTCGCTCAACTTCCTGCTGGATTCCGCAGGTTTTGGCGTCACGCTGTTCGACAACGCGCAAAGCTTCGTCGACGCCCTGCCCCGCCTCGCCTTCGGCTGCGTCGTCTCCGACATCAGGATGCCGGGCCTCGACGGCATCGAGCTGTTGAAACGGATGAAGGCACAGTACTCGCCCTTCCCGATCCTGATCATGACCGGCCATGGGGACGTGCCGCTCGCGGTCGAGGCAATGAAGCTCGGCGCCGTCGACTTCCTCGAAAAGCCGTTCGAAGACGACCGTCTCACCGCCATGATCGAGACCGCGATCCGTCAGGCCGTGCCGGCGGCCAAGAGCGACGCCATCGCCCAGGACATCGCTGCTCGCGTCGCTTCCCTGAGCCCCAGGGAGCGGCAGGTCATGGAAGGCCTGGTCGCGGGCCTCTCCAACAAGCTGATCGCCCGCGACTACGACATCAGCCCGCGCACCATCGAGGTGTACCGCGCCAATGTCATGACCAAGATGCAGGCGGGCAGCCTGTCGGAACTGGTCCGGCTGGCGATGCGTGCCGGCATGCTAAAGGATTGAGGCAGGTCAAAACGGCTCCCCCCCCGTCCGTGCTACGCGATCGGAATGATCGAGATCGTCTCGCACCAACGGCGGCCAATGGCATCATCCGCACAGCCTATCGTCTACGTAGTCGACGACGATGAGGCCGTGCTGGGATCGCTGCGCTTCCTGCTGGAAGCCGATGGCTTTGCCGTGCGGACCTTCCGGAACGCCACCGCGCTGCTTAACGCGACGAGCCTGCCCGGCGCGGATTGCTACGTGATCGATTATAAGATGCCCGATATCAACGGCATCGAGCTCGCCGACCGCTTGCGCCAAACCGACGGCGCCGCCCCGATGATCCTGATGACCGGCGATCCCGACCGCAATATCTCGGCCCGGGCGGCAGCGGCGGGCGTGAAAGACGTGATTTTGAAGCCGCTTCTAGATGAAAACCTGGTCAAGCGCATCCGCCGCGCTATCCAGGAACGGCACGAAAACTGACTTACGGGATTCTACGTAAGGGCACCTCCCTAAGATATCGCTCGAAATTTTCAGGCTGCGCAACCCCGCGTAGCAATGCGTCATCACAACGGAGATGACGCAGATGCTGACCCAGATACTCAACACCAAGACGATGAACACCCGGATCGGCGGCCAGATTGCTCCTGCCCATTCCCTCACCGACCAGTTTGGCGCGATCACCGGCCACGTCGGCCTTCTCGCCACCGAGTTTTCCTACTGCAAGGACGAAGAGATCTACGGGGAGGACGAGCCGGCCGAATACGTCTATCAGGTCGTCACTGGCGCTGTCCGCAGCTATAAGCTCCTCTCGGACGGTCGCCGCCAGATCGGCGCCTTTCATCTTCCCGGCGACGCGTTCGGCCTCGAATCGGTGCCCACCCACCGCCTCGCCGCCGAAGCCATCATCAACACCACCCTCCGCCTCGTGAAGCGTGCGAGCCTCGAAAAGGCCGCCGGCACCGACGTGCAGGTCGCCCGCAAGCTTTGGGCGATCACCGCAGGCGAACTTCGCCACGCCGAAGACCACATGCTGCTGCTGGGCCGCAAGACCGCGATCGAGCGTGTTGCGACCTTCCTGCTTGAAATGGACCGCCGCCTCGCGGTTGCCGGCATGATGGCACTGCCGATGTGCCGCCGCGACATCGGCGACTATCTCGGCCTCACGTTGGAGACCGTGTCGCGCGCGTTGTCGCAGCTTCACGCCCAGGGCATCTTGGGCTTCTCCGGCGCCCGCCAGATCGTCCTGCGCAACCGGGCGCGCCTGCACAATCTCGACGCCTGATTTCTTGTTTCTCGCCACCTGTTTGGCCGGCTGAATTCGTTCAGCCGGCCGTTTCTTTTGTCGCGACGCCTAGCCGGCATCGGCTTCCGCCGTATGCACGCGAACTTCGTGCTCGCAGCGCGCACCGCGTTTCCTGAGAAAATCGGCGACATCCCCGACCCTGCCACGCGCCCCATCCTGTTCGTTCGCCGTGCAGACCTCGACGATCGGGACCTGCGATGCTCGGGTCAGGAAAGGCAGCGCCTCCCGAGCCGCCAGGTGCGCTTCCCTTGTGTCCTTCCAGCCCACGAGGATGCGATCGACTGTCCGGCGTGTCACGCCGTCCGGCACCAGAAGCGCGGGACGCTCCATTCGAATCGCGCCGACAGGATCGACGTTGTGGGGATGAGCGTCGTCGAGCTGCTGGCGCTTGAGGACGACGAGATCGGCAGCCCTGGCCTGCTCGACCAGACTCCGTCGGAAACTCGATTGCCGAGCGCCACTCCACCATCTCGGCCGGCGAACGGACAATCTGCCTGAACCACGCCTCTTTGGCTGCAGCGCTGCCCGAAAGCGTTCGAGGTCCTCCGACGCCATCTGCTCGATGATAACGCCCTCGACCGCGAATGTGGGCTCTACGGCGATCGCCGAGGCGGCGAGGATGAACGTCCCAAAGCTGCTCGTGAGGCCTTCCGCGATCGCAATCTGCCCTTCTTCCTGCTGTTTCGGTTCAAGCTAGACCATGACGCTGACGAAAACATGCATGTCCTTCCTCCGTGCATTGAGGCAGGAGGGCACTGTACCCCTGCATCAGCCAGCGCCGGGCTTGACACATATCAAGCGAGCCAGTTCTTCCCTGCCGAGACATCGCGCGAGATCGAGAGCGGATTTCCCTCGCGCTCGGCTCTACGCTTCCATGCGGTGCTTTGCGATATCGCCGACCGGATGCCTCGTGAGATCCCCGGTCAGCTCCGCCACGATCCGCCGCTTGACGCCGGGATGAAGCTCCGAGCAAAGTGCAGCCAGCGTCCGCGGCGGCGCGACGACGATCAGCGCGATCGATCGTTCGCTGCGGACTACGCGCTCCGCGGCCGCCGCCACGTCGCTCACGAAAGGCCGCTCTTCAAAGGAACAGCGACCTTTCCTGCGGTCGCCGAACACAACTACAAGATGCGGCTTTTGATCATTGCACGCCCTCGTTGCTGATAGTTTGCGGCTTTGGCGTTCACCCCGGAAGATGCTTGATCCCAATCAAGGTCCGAGCACCCACAGTGCGACAGGATATTGAGCGGCCTGGGCAAGTAAGCGAGACGGAGACATGTCCCGATTTATCGTTCGTTTCCTCAAGAACATCGTTGGCGACAGAGGTCAACTTTTTGAGGCATGCCAACACACGACAGACGTCGACGCACATGACGAAGCCGAGGCTTTGCGATTGGCCAAGCAGCAGTTCTGCGCGTTGCGGGCGGTGGGCGACTGGACGCTGCATGCGGACCGCGTTGAGGTGAAGTCGGCCGACTTTCCGTCCTGAACCCGATCTGATGGGCAAACAGAGCGGCACGCCTCTCGGGCTTTACCCCCCGGTCACCGGCTTGCGGTCGTGACCGTCGCATCCGAGGCGCTGGTCAAGCCCGGCGCGACGCGTCAGGAAGTCGAGGAGACGCATGGCGTGGCCATCTACATGGGCGGCGGGCCCTCGCTGATGTATGCCGCGGAAAGCAGGCGTCGAAGATCCCACGCGGGCCGGCACCTAATTTTGTCGAAGATTAGATCGTTTCTCCTCGGCCTTAAGGCGATTGCGTTGCATTCCCGTCGGTATCCTGACGGAGCAACGGTCGACGCGCGGATCACCTTCCGTAGAAGATTGCATCTCAATCAGCAGTTGATGCATGGCTTGGCCCAAGGTCGTACGCAGCAGAGCATGGACGACCGTTGCGGCATCGGCCGTCCCCGCGCTCTTCAGCTATTGTGGTGGTTGATGACATGCATACGCCTGGACGACGTTGCCTTCGGGACATCGACGCAAAATGAATGAAGCCGAGCTATCTTCGCATCGGCGCCTCGGCTGTCCAATTGATCATTTCCTCTGCGATCCGGGCAAACGCGGCATCGAAAGCCGCAACCGCGGCTGTCGGTTCAATCCTGTCGAGTTTCTCGCTCGTTTCCAGCAGCCTTGAAGTGATTACCTTGCTGTCCTTATCGACGATCCTCACCGAGAATTCGATCTCTACGCGCGGTTCACCTCCCGTTGCAATGCGAAAGCGCCTGATATCAATGAGTAGCTGGTTATCCGCCTGCCCCAAATCAGCCGTACGCAGCGGGGCATGGGCCATGTCGTAGTTTTCAAAACTGTCGATCAGCCGCGCCTGCACCAGCTTGGGAATGCTGTCGGCCCACAGGAAGTCCGCAAAGCCCGGATTATCGCCGCCTGATGCAAACAGCATGCGCTGGGTCTGGAGCATCGCGACCGCGGTCGGCTCAGGAATGGCCAGTGACGCCGAGAATGTCTTGCCGGCCGGTCCGAGGTTTTGTGGCGCATGCAAATCATAGGTGATCTTTTGTGCCGGCGCGCCGCCACCGGTCATCTTTTCGAGGCCCGCCAGAATACCGTCGAGCTTGCCGGTATTGCGCGCGAGGCCGTCGGAGAAGGTCTTGAAATTGGCGATAGTATCTTTCAGCGGACCGGAATTGTCCTGCAGCACCGAATCGACGCGCCGCAACGCATCGCGCGCCGCCTGCGTCATGCTCTGGCCTGCGCCGGCTTCGGCCGTCAAGGTCAAGGTCTCACTGGATTCGCCGACGATCATGCCGCCCTCCAACGTCACTACAGGCACACCAGTCAGCCCTTGGAAATCGAGGCCGACCTCGGTATCGGCGCGCACTGGTGTGGTCGAAGCGACCGATATCGTCGCATTAACGAAGCGCGGATTGTCCGATGCAAGCCCGAGCTGGGTGACCTCACCAACGCGGATGCCGTTGAACAGAACCCCGGCGCCGACCAGAAGCCCGGGCACCGGACCGTGGAATTGCACGTGATAGCTCGCGCGGGGCCCGATGCCGCCAGTGTTGTTCAGCCAATAGACGAAGCCGAACACGGCGAGGATCGCGGCCAGCACGAAACTGCCGATCAGCACGTAGGGAGCGCGGGTTTCCATGTCTCATCTCATCTCGTGTTGAAGCATCTGCGAGCGCTTGCCGTGGAAATAGGCACGCACCCAGGGATGCTCGGATTGCAGCAGTTCGCGCATCGGGCCGATCGCCACGATCTTGCCGTCGGCGAGCGCGGCGACGCGGTCGCAGACCGTAGTCAGACTCGCAAGGTCATGAGTGACCATGAACACGGTCAACCCCAGCGTCTTTTGCAGCGTCCCGATCAACTCGTCGAAATCGCCGGCGGCGATCGGATCGAGCCCGGAGGTCGGCTCATCCAGGAACAGGATCGGCGGATCGAGCGCGAGCGCGCGGGCCAGCGCCACGCGCTTGGTCATGCCGCCGGACAGCTCGGCCGGATATTTGTCCGCATCCTGCGCCCGCAGTCCGACCATCTCCAGCTTGGCGATCGCGATCTCGTCCATCAGCTCTTTCGACAGCACGAGATTTTCGCGCAACGGAAACTGGACGTTCTGTCGGACCGTGAGCGACGAGAACAATGCCCCCTGCTGGAACAGGATGCCCCATGTCGTGGCCGCGCGTTTCGTGCGGCCGCCGATCGGCTGGCCCATGACTTCGATGGTGCCGCTTCGGCGCGGGATGAGGCCAATGATGGTTCGCATCAGAACCGACTTGCCGCCACCAGAGGCCCCCACCAGCCCGAGGATCTCGCCCTTGCGAACATCGAGCGACAGATGGTCGAGCACGGTCTGGCGGCCGAAACCGACCACGAGGTCGCGGACGCGGATCGCCAACTCTTCTTGCGATTCGCCCATTGTCACATTCCGATCGAGGCAAAGAAGATCGCGAACAGGCCGTCGAGCACGATCACCAGAAAGATCGATTTCACCACCGACGTCGTGGTCTGCCGTCCCAGCGACTCTGCGCTGCCCGTGACCCGCAATCCTTCGCTGCAGGCGACGATCCCGATCACCAGCGCCATAAACGGCGCCTTCAGGATGCCCACCTCGAAATGGGTGACGGAGACGGCCTCGTGCAGCCGCGCGATGTAGATCGCCGGCCCCATGTCACCATAGAACTGAGCGACCAGGCCGCTACCGTAGAGCGCGGCAATCGAGCCGATGAAAGCAAGGATCGGCAGTGCGATGACCAGGGCCGCGACGCGCGGCAGGATCAGGACGTCGACCGGATCGAGCCCCATGGTCGAGAGCGCATCAATCTCCTCCCGCATCTTCATGGAGCCAAGCTCGGCGGTATAGGCGCTTCCCGAACGGCCAGCGACCATGATGGCGACGATTAGCACGCCGAACTCGCGCAGCACCAGGATGCCGACCATGTCGACGGTGTAGGACTCCGCGCCGAACCTCCGGAAATGGAACAATCCCTGCTGGGCGATGATGGCGCCGATCAGGAAGGTGATCAGCACGACGATGGGGATGGCCTGCCAGCCGATGCGATAGAGCTGGTAGATCAGCGATGTCAGTCGCAGCGAGCGCGGCCGGCGCAGCACGCCGATCACGGCGATGAACAACGCGCCCAGCATTTGAAGAAAGATCGTGATGTCTTCGCACGCCCCGACCGTGGACTTGCCGAGATCGCTCAGCCTGAGCAAAATCGGGTTGGGTGCAGGCGTCGGCGGCGGCTTATGGCGGTTGACCTGACGCACCTCGTCCATCAGGCCGCTGAAATTGTCGGCGACACCGACGAATCGGGCCGATCTGCCTGACGATGCCGCCCTGCGCGATAGCTTCTCCAGGACCCAGGCGCCGAGCGTGTCGAGCGCGCCGACGCCCGACATGTCCAACGTCACTGCCCTGGATCGATCGACATCGGCGCCGACCGAACGCGAGAGCGTTTCAAGCGTAGTCACATTCGCTGCGGTCCAGGGCCCTTCCGGGCGCAATTTCAGCACATCGCCGGATGAGCGTTGCCAGCAACAGCGGTTCGGAGTTCACGCTTCCACCTCATCGGGACAACCGGGTCCGCATTCAGCTGTCAGTTCTAGGCCAGCGTGTGGCGGCGGGTTTGACCTGCCTCAAGACCGAGACGACGCTGCCTGCTTGACGCAAATCAAGCGCGGACGCGCGGGCGGACCTTAGGTTCACTCCATTCAATGGAGAGATCAAATCGATGCTCGACAGCGTCAGGATGCCCACCGGACCTACATGACCGACTTCATCCGCGATCCCAAGACCGGCGGCTGCGCCCAAGGCGTTCCGCCCAGCAATCTGGGCTTCCGACTTGTGATCGAGCCGTCGCAGCCCGCCGTCGCAGGCACCGCCACCAGCGTCTCAAGGCTCCTCCGCAGGAGCTGAACTCTCGCTATCGACTGCTTGCGCCAGAGCAACGTCTTTCGCTCACGGCTCCGGTAGACGATCGGGATCAGAAGGAGACAGAAGATGCGATCGGATCTGGCGCAATCGTACGGACAGGATAGGCTTCCCCGCTACACCAGCTACCCCACCGCGCCGCATTTCTCACCGGCGATCGGCGAGGCCGACTACCGGACCTGGCTCGGATCGCTTTCGCAACGGCAACCGGCCTCGATCTACCTGCATGTACCGTTCTGCCGCTCAATGTGCTGGTACTGCGGTTGCCATACATCGGTGACGAAGAAGGATGACCCTATCGCGGTCTACACCTCCGGACTACGTACGGAAGCGCATCTCGTCGCCGAGGCCATCGGGCACCGCCTTCCGATCTCGCATATCCACTTCGGCGGTGGCACCCCCACCATCATGACGCCGGAAACGTTCGCCGACCTGGTCGGGACGCTGCGTTACTCCCCGACGCCGAGGTCGCCGTGGAGATCGACCCGCGCACGCTGACGGAGCCGATGGCGGAGGCGCTCGGCTTCAGCGGCGTCAACCGGGCAAGCCTTGGGGTGCAGAGCTTCGATCCCGAGGTCCAGCGCGCGATCAACCGCCTGCAGAGCTTCGAGCAGACGGCCAGGTGCGTCGAGCTTCTGCGGCGGGCCGGCGTCAGCAAGCTCAACTTCGACCTTCTCTACGGTCTGCCGCTGCAGACGGTGGATTCCTGCCTCGATACGGTGGCCAAGTGCATCGAACTCCGCCCCGACCGGTTCTCCGTGTTCGGGTATGCGCACATCCCCTCCTTCAAGAAGCATCAACGGAAGATCAACGAGAACGCCCTACCGGACAGTGTCGAGCGACATCTGCAGTCGGAGACCATCGCACAAGCGCTGATGGATGCGGGCTACGTCCGGATCGGCTTCGACCACTTCGCCTTGCCTCATGATAATCTCGCAGCGGCCAAGCGCGACGGTCGGCTGCGCCGGAACTTCCAGGGTTACACGGATGACACCGCCGAAACGCTCATCGGCTTGGGTGCGAGCGCCATCGGACGGATGCCTGATGGACTCGTGCAGAATGCCGTACCGACACGCGATTACCTCACGCGCATCGCCGAAGACCGACTCGCCAGCGTCAAGGGCTATGCTTTCACCGGCGACGACCGCTTCCGTGCGGATCTCATCGAGCGGGTGATGTGCGACATGGCGGTGGACCTTTCACGGATCGCGCGGTCGCACAACCAGGACCCCAAGACGGCCGTCATAGACCGCGCTCGGCTGCTCAGCCTGATCGCGGACGGCGCCGTGACGATGAAGGACCGACCGGATCACGGTCCGCGGCGGCGCCGAATTCCTGGTACGGAGCGTCGATTCCGCGTTCGATGCCCACCTGGCGCGATCGACTGCCACGCACAGCCGAGCGGTTTGAACAAGTCCACTGGATCCAGAGTGCTCGCGATCTGCGCCAGCTCAAGGGGTGTCGGGATCTCGATCGGTCTCGGACGGCTTCTCCGGAGGGACTTGCGCCTCCGCAGTCCACCATCCGCCGGCGCGCGTGCGGATCTCGGATCTTCGAGAACGCCCGCAGCAATCGCAGCGCTTGCAGATCTTCACGAATGCTCATCGTCACGACCAAGTACCAGCGAAGCCATCATGGGCTCTCATGATGCTACTGCGTGCCGGTATATTGCAGGCGGAGCCGCCGGCAGGCGCTTGATGTTGCCCACGATGGATCGTTCTCCCGTCGCCGATCCCGTCAGTTCGGTGCAGTACCGCCCTGCGGCCCGCAGCGAGCCCGGAGAGAACCTCGGCCGTCCGATTGTTGCGGTGGCCGATCTGAACCGGACGGTTTTGGCGCGCCCGCTGTCGTGGGCATAAACGGCCCACTGGTCGCCCTTCCCGGAATAAGGCGCTTATCCGGACGTACAACGCGTCGGCGGCGCTCCAGATGGTGACGTGGACGACCACCCACTAGTCGTGGCCAAGCAGGTCCAGCGTCTCGGACGGGTCCACGAAGTCGATGGTCACTCGCACCCGCTGCTCCTCGATCCCCAGCGCCGAGACCTTCAGGAATCCGGCGGGATCTACTCGCACCAGTCCCTGATGGCTGACCGCCCCAGCCGTCGATCCGGACGGGCGCTCCGACCTTGATCTGCACCGCATCGGTCGAGACCCGATCCGCCACGACCTCCAGGTCAGCTGGCTGCCGATGTAGACCAGCGGCGGGCGCGAGCACCCGGACGCAGCTGGCCGGCTCCGCGGACGGCCGGGCGTTTGCCGGGTCCATCAGCCGCGCCGCCAGGGTGCCCGCTGGTCTGCCTTTGGCTTGGCCTGCTCCTGCTTCTGGTCGGGTGGTGCCCTTCGTGTTCCGCGGCCGATTGCGCCCAGTCGGCGTGCCGGAGCGTCGTGACGAGTAGCGCGGCGGCAAAGGTGAAAGCGCTGGCAAGCTCCTGATCTGAGGATCCAACTCTTGGATGAGCGCTCCGGCCGCTTGATGCACGTCGATCCGGCAAACGATGCGCTCGCGGCCCGGCTGCGATCACTCGTTGCGCTGTGTCAATACTACCTCTGCGGTTCTCTGCTCCGATGTGCCACATTCACAGGGAGAATGGACATGATCACCAGAACGCTGATTCCCATCGTAGCCGCCGCCGCGCTTGCTGCGCCCGCCATGGCCCAAAGCACGGACGGAAAAGAACGGTCATCACTATAGCGGCCATCGTTCTCAAGTCCCTGACGGAATGCGCGCCGGCCAATTTCGAGGCAAATTCCGCAAAGAGGTGCATTTCGGTTTGCGTTCGATCGAGGAATTCATTGCCGAGGATAACACACTCCTCGAGCATCAATTTCTGGGCACCAAACAGGAAGCTCGCGGCACGCTCTTTCGCCCTCGCCATTTGCGCTTCGGCCTCCGTCGTTGCCTGCTTCGGGTTCGCAGTAGCCGCTTCGGAAAATTCTGGCCTGGACATGTTGACCTTTGGTCTTGGATGCACCTGATTTCTACGTTCTAGCGCCCAACCACACATTGAGCTGTATCAAGTGGAGCTCCGATGATCCCGCGGGCAATCACGTCATAAATTGCCCTCCATTGATTGAAATCGTGGATCCCGTGATGAAGCCGGCTTCCTCGGCAACGAGGAATACCACCGCGCGGGCGATTTCCTCGGGCTCGCCGAGGCGGCTGACGGGGATCAACGGCAGGATGTTTCTCTCCAGCACGTCCTTGGGCACCGCCTGCACCATTTCGGTATTGATATAACCGGGACAGATCGCATTCACGGTGATGCCGCCCTTGGCGTTCTCCAACGCCAGGGCCTTGGTGAAGCCGATATCGCCGGCCTTTGCCGCCGAATAATTGACCTGGCCGAACTGTCCCTTTTGGCCGTTGATCGATGAGATGTTGACGACCCGGCCGAATTTGCGGGCGCGCATGCCCTCGATCACCTGTCGGGTCATGTTGAACAGCGAGCCGAGGTTGGTGTTGATGACCGCATTCCACTGATCGATCGTCATCTTGTGAAACGCACCGTCCTTGGTGATGCCGGCATTATTGATCAGCACGTCGATCGGACCGAGGTCGGCTTCGACCTTCTTGACACCAGCGACACAGGCATCGAACGAGCTGACGTCCCATTTGTAGACGGGAATGTCTGTCTCGGCCTTGAATTTCTCCGCCGCCGTGTCGTTGCCGGCGTAGCTTGCGGCAACCCTGTAGCCAGCAACCTTCAAGGCCTTGCTGATCGCTGCGCCAATGCCGCGCGTTCCTCCCGTTACCAACGCTATCCGTGCCATCATCTCTACCTCGGTTATTCGTCACGCTCAGGCTGCACGAGAGTTCGATAGAGCCATTGATCCAGCGCAATGGCGGGCGAATTGCTCTCGTCGCGATCGTTCAACTGAAATCTGGTCGGAGGAGGTTGCCGCCTTCACGTGGCTAATCGCGGCGCACGATAGCCCAATTGAGGCACATCAACGCAGTGCACCGCTGGGACGATGCGCGCGGGCAATGGGGGCGCAAAGACGGTCGGGAAGCCTGGGACGGCTAGCGCTGCACTTCGCATCCCGCTGGTGGCGTGATGCGCCGCAGCCCCCCGGCGGAGGCGTGTCACGCCACCATGCAACACCAACTGCCTTTTGGCGAACCGGTTCCCGCCTCTCCTTCAGATTACGCCGCCTCATGTTGGGGTGCGAGCGTCGTGAAGGAAGCAACGACACGAACGCACGTAAGCGCCCCCCCAGCAGCTCGAATTCGAGCATCTTTCCTACAAACATGACGGAAAGGACTTGAATCGCACCCTTGCGTCAGGTTGTGCGAAGTCGGTGCAAGGTGCTTTCCCCAACCTCGCAAAGAGCAACTCACAGGCGCTCTGACGACGCAAAAAGAAGAGTTCGTGGGCTGATGCCGCTGCTACTCGTTCTAATGTCTATTTTCCTTAGTACGGGTGCGATAGTCTACGCCGCTTGCCGATCTCAACGCCGGCGAGATCGGCGCATGCACAGGCACAATCGCGCCAATTCGCTCAGCTCGCCCCCCGCATTCAACTACCAAAGCGACGGGCATTCTGATCCTTCAGCCGTCCGCTGCAGCCTCACTCGTGAAGGCCAGGCGACACGCGCCGCCGCTAAAGCGAGCGCCTCAAGTTCTGGATTCGGTGCTTCTCGATCGGCTGCTGATCGATTTGATCGATGCCGCGTGGCCGATCCAACGCGACGGCGGACAGATGCGAAAGGCAGTCTCGACCGGTCGGGCGGTTTTTGCTAGACTTTCCTGTAATGCGTCACGCTGGCGCGAATGGCTGACCAGTCACATACCTGGAACATTTCAAAGATTTGCACTGCGCAAAAGTCCTCGAAAGCCTATGCGATCAATCAAAGGTCGTAGTGAGGCAGTAAGTCTACTGTAAATCGTACAAGTGAGGCTCTATCGTGACCAAGCGCTCTGAACCCCGGAAGGAAGCCCCAAATGTCGTCGGGCCTGAGGTGAGGCCGAGCGTCTTCGTTGTCGACGATGACCTCTCAATGCGCGAATCGCTGGTCAACCTATTTCGTTCGATCGGTCTAGATGTCGTTGCTTACGGATCCGCCCGGGAAATGCTCCAGAGCGAGCTCCCTGATGTTCCTAGCTGCCTTGTGCTTGACATCAGGCTGCCGGGATTGAGCGGCCTTGAGTTCCAGAATGAGTTAGCCAAACTGAAGATTCACATTCCCATCATTTTCATCACCGCTCATGGCGATATTCCGATGACCGTCAAAGCCATGAAGAGTGGAGCAATCGATTTTCTCAGCAAGCCGTTTCGCGATCAGGAACTACTCGATGGCGTAGTCGCAGCCATCGAACAGGATCGGAAGAGACGAGGTGTAGACAAGGTGGTCAGCAGGCTGCAGTCCTTGTTTGAGGCACTAAGTCCACGAGAGCAGGATGTGCTGAAACTGGTCGCCGCCGGCCTATTGAACAAACAGGTAGCCGCGGAACTCGGGCTCGCCGAGATTACAATCAAAATCTATCGCGGCCACGTGATGAAGAAGATGGGAGCTCGATCGCTAGCCGATTTGATCAGGATGGCTGAGAGGCTGGGAATTGGGACCGACCGTTTCAGGGTACAAACCTAAGTATGATTTTACAATTTCGTCGTACACGCGCACCCTTCTGCTGGCCGTCATGCTTCGGCCAGCGCCTTCGCCCAACTAAGAACAGGTCGTCTTGTCTAGGTATTCAGCTGTTTCCGTTGTTGACGACGATCCTTCGATTCGTGCCGCACTGAACAACCTTTTGAAATCGCAGGGCCACATCGTTCATACGTTTGCATCGGCTGAGGAATTCTTGCGGTCGTCTCAATTGAACGACACGTCCTGTGTCATTGCAGACGTGCAGATGCCCATGATGAGCGGCTTTGAACTTTTGGAACAGATGCGAGCCCAGGGCCATGCTGCACCATTCATCTTGATGACTGCCTTCGCAGATGATCGCACGCGAGCCCGCGCGTTGAGCGCGGGCGTAACCGGTTTTTTTGCCAAACCCTTTCCCTACCTGGAGCTGAGCTCCTGCCTCGATGCATCGCTTCGCGAGCATCGGGGTGGAACGAACGCGTGAAAGATGGGGAAGCAGTCTGGACCAAGCCGCAGCCGCGCGGCGCTTACGATGTCGATCAATGCGCGATTGCCCGTGCTTACCGCGTGCCAGTGGCGACCATCGCCTTTCTTGCCGCATTCCTGTCGTTGTTGTTGCATCTGGTTAAAGCACTTGCAACGTCGGGCTCCTGACAAAGCGCCTTTGGTATGATCGCGCAATCAGACGAGGCGAGGCCCTCATCGCTTTAATGAAGGAGCGCCCTACCTTCACTGCTAAGATCCTTGCTGAGCTTAGCGCGAAAGTGCCACGGCAGCGGCTTGCCGGCAGGACCTCGTTAGAACAAAGAATTCACCTGAAACTTGTGCGGCCGCTCCAGATAGGTCGGGCACCGGAGTTTGTGGGAGAAGGACGCAACGATCGCGGCCAAAATCCCGCAGTCTGTCGAGACGATCGCTTCGGAATTCACGGAAACCGCAAAGACACCGCATTTTGGATGTTGGGCTTTCGAAGGATCGAGTGGTGTACGCCAAACTCGCCAACTTGCGTTCGCTCCCAGCAACCCTTCGGCGGGCCGAAGCACCCGAAACCTACGCATCCGTTGCAAGGGCAACACAAATGCCACTGGTCGAAGCGATCTCAAGCCACGCCTTTGCTGCCGAACGCATCCACGCCGACCACTTTCCGGCGCCGGTCACGGCCCAAACGCATGGCCCAAAGCGGCGGCTCTGGACGCGCGATAAGCCCGCGTGCCGGGCCAGATCCGCGGCGGCCGTGTCACTTCTACTCGCCGCGAGTGAGCGTGGGGAAGCAACACACGCTTCCGGCTGACGGGCTCCGCCGTCGTCGGGAGCGCATCGGCCCCTCTGGTCGCGATGAACTTTGTCAGCCCACATACTTCCCCATTTCCAAGCTAACCGCGCAGTGTGCGCAAATTGTTCGATCGCGCGCGGCTAGCCGCGAGCGGTAACCGCTTTTACCGCAAAGCCAGCAGTATTCCCTTATCCGGCACAACGTTCATGCCCTATGATGGGTATTTTGGCTCCGCTCACAGTCCGGCAGATTGCGTGCGAAAGGTATTAATGGACGAGAGCAGTGGCACTGATCTTCCAGCCGCCATTCTCGTCGAAACCGTGCAAGGAGAGGGAGGCATTAACGTCGCTGGTAAGGAATGGTTGCAGTCCATTGAGGCTTTGGCAAAAAAGGTCGGAGCTATTTTCATAGTTGACGATATCCAAATGGGCTGTGGCCTTACAGGCAAGTTCTTCAGTTTCGAGTTCGCCGCGTTGCCGCCAGACATTGTTGTAATGTCGAAATCGCTGAGTGGGTACGGTTTGCCACTATCGATGCTCCTGATCAAAGAAGCGATTGACGCATGGGAACCAGGCGAGCACACGGGGACGTTTCGAGGAAACAACCTTGCACTCGTTTCTGGCAAAGCGGCTTTGAATCTGTATTGGCGCAACCAGACGTTCTCGCAACAGGTCCGACGCTTGGGCGCATTTATGCGGCGTCGACTCGATGCTATCGCGCACCAGCACGGAAACAAGTTTGCTGTTCGTGGACGGGGCATGATATGCGGATTCGATTGCAAAACGACCGAAATCGCAGAGGCGACGCCACATAGAGCGTTTGAAAAGGGATTGATTATCGAGCGATGCGGACCGACCGATCAGGTTGTAAAGTTCTTGCCTGCACTTACGATCGACCAAGAAACGTTGGGACAAGGCCTAGACATATTCGAGGAGTCATTGACCGAAACGTTGAATTCAGCCCGAGCAAGCCAAACTTGTAGGCACACGAGAGAAACTGTTGCTAGCGACCGCATCGCCGCACAAGTCACTGGCGTGTGTCCTCGCTTGCCGCCGAAATGGTCAGGAGTTTTGAGGCCATGATCATGAAGGTGAAGCCTGAAGGCCAACGCTATCTGTGATCCGCCGAGTCGGCTGATCCGCGGAGAACGCCTGCTGCCCTCCTCGGTCCACAACACGTGAGTGCGAGCAGCACCTTTGACCGTAGAAGCTCGCAGTCGCGAGCGACTCTGGTCGAGCTGGCCTATCTAAGTTTCCAGTCTGAGGTCTGCCGAAGGTGAGCTCGCAGCGGAATGGAGTCAAATGGTGTGGTATGGCTTCTTGGTGGCCACGTGCCCAGCCGCACGGGTGCGGACTTTATTAGGACCGTAGATTGTGCAGCAGCGATCCAGCCTGAGCCGTTTACAGTATAGGTGCAGCAACAATCACTCCGGCGGCCGGCTTTGCGACGAAAGCCGTCAAGGAACGAGCGGTGGGGATGTCCCGGGTTCGTTGAATTTCTGAAGAGGTCGGCGTTGCCCACCTTGAGCCGGTAGGCTCGGGGTGCTGATTCCAAAGGAGAGCAACGCCATGACGAGAGATATCACACCGGCTGGTTGGCCGGCGACCGGCGCTGTGGACGGAGCATTTGCGGAAGTGCAGGCGAGTGCCCGAGTTCAGCTATCAGAAGCCCCTATTTGGCGTGAGCGCCTCGACGGCAAGCGAAGGTGACGGACCAAATGTCAACTATGCTGGGCCAACCGAAGAAGCCCGACGCATCTGCCGGGTCCGAGATGCGTCGGGCTGAGTGGGAGACTGAGCGCGACAGTCCTCCTCCCAGAACCGTGTCTGCAAGTAGTATGCCGTGCCCGTACTGCTACACCAATATATCAAATTAGATATCTGCCCTGCCACAAAGTTCCGCGAGGCATTCAAAGACGCTCGGCCAGCTCCATCTTCAAGGCCTGACTATTCCCGTTCCAAAAACTACCGCCATCACCTTTCGTTTGGATCAAAATTGAGGCAGAAGAAGCGGACAACGGGCCGCCGGCTCATCAACAACAGATATCTAGATGTTTGATGCATTGCTACGCGGGACTGGAACGATCCCCCCGAGTTCGCGCACGACAGAGGCAAACGATCGAGATCTAAGCTTAGATTTCGCGAAAGGTGCGCTCATTGTTTTGGTGATCGTTGGGCACCTGATTCAGTATGTCATCTACCGAGACGACGGGTTTTGGTATTCGCCGTACTACAAATCGATCTATATGTTTCACATGCCACTCTTTATGGCGATAAGCGGATATCTTTCTTCTCGATCGCTGCTGCAAAAGTCGTTCACTCGAGCCGCCAGCGACCGTGCGAAGCAGCTCTTGCTGCCGATGCTGTTTTGGTGGACGTTCATGGAGACAGCTAAGCTGGCGGCATTGTGGCGCGCAACCAGCGTAACGAGCGGACTTTTGGAATTTGTAGACGATTTCGCTGGCACATACTGGTTCATCTGGGCGACGTTTGTTTCCTATCTTCTCCTCAAGATTTCTACCAAGCTCAACCACCAATCGTGGGTCATATCTGGCTTGGCCATACTGGTCGCACTCGCGCCTCTGACATTCTCCATATCACCCCTGATCAGATTCACTTACCCGTTCTTCTGCTTCGGCTTCTTGCTTGCTCAATCGAGAGAACGATGGACGAGTACATCGCGACATCACAAGCCGCTCCTGATCTTATTTCTCTCGATAGTGACTTGCGTATGCTTTCTAGCATGGGACAAGGACACCTATGTCTACAATAATCTTGGGGTAATCCACGATTTTCGGTCGGCTAAAAACGTGCTTCTGATGTTTGTTGGCTCTGCAGCGGCCTCAGCAATCGCTATCGAACTCCTGCTGCAATGCTGGAGCATTGGCCGTTCAAATCGAATGGCCCGCTTTATCGCTGTGGAGTTGGGCCAGACCACGCTGCTGCTCTACCTGGTCCAGGGTACCGTGTTCCGTCTCATGGATTTCGTACAGTTCGGAAACCTTTGGGATCTCACGACCCGGTCGATCATCGCGGGTATGCTCGGGGCAACGATTATTGCGATCGCGCTAACGGTGCGCTCGATTGTTCGCGGCGTTCCATATCTATCGCAACTCGTCCTTGGAATGCCGCCACGCTCAGGTCTTCCGCAAGCAAAACCTGTAATGAACTAGCTGTATGCATTTGTACGGCAGAGTATTGCGATAGCATCGACTTGTGACGCCGCAGGAATAACGTTCGAACCCAGATCCGGCGGCGACGGCGTGCCGCCGGTCGAGCCGGTCATCGGCATAAGAGCAACCCCATCGAAGCGTGCATTGGTGAGGGTTTGCATGGCACCGGCGAACTCAGCCCATTGCGTCCATCCAAATAAGATCGACTGCCCTGAGATTAGCTTCGCTGCACCAATCGTCTAGCCGCCGGGTTTCGACCCAGATCTGGCGATCGAACCTAATCCAATCACACTCGGCGAGATGTTTTTTCGAGTGCCGTACTGAACCCGAGACGTAAGCGCTGTACGCATCCGGTGACGGCCCCTGGTCAGGTCGCCTTGGGCGGATGGCTGATTTGCGCTCAAGCAGCGTGGGCGACGCTCTGGGGGCGCCAATTCCAAGGTAGAAGTTCATGGATGCGCTTGGCGGGTTGATCCGGCAGGCGGGCCAGCACGTCGGCAAGCCAAGCCTGTGGATCAATGTCGTTGAGCTTGGCGGTGGCGATGAGGGTGTAGATCGCAGCCGCACGCCGGCCGCCCTCATCGGAGCCGGCGAAGGTCCAATTTCTTCTGCCGACGGCGACAGTCCGTAGCTCGCGCTCGGCGGCATTGTTCGACATGCACAGGCGCCCGTCATCAAGGAAGCGAGTAAATGCATCCCAGCGGCTGAGGCAGTAATTGATCGCCTTGGCCGTATCATTGCTCCTGGAGAGCTTGGCGCGCTGTTCGCGCAACCACGCCTGCAGCTCGACGATCAGAAGGCGGCGGCTACGCTCCTGGCGCACGCGCAGGCGCTCCTGCGGAGCAAGACCGTTGATCTCACGTTCGATGGCGAACAGGATATCGATGCGCTTGACCGCTTCGGCCGCAATCGGCGCCTTGCTGAGCCGTGCGAGATCAAAGAACTTGCGCCTGCCATGCGCCCAGCATGCGGCCTCGACGATTTGGCCTCCTTTGCGATTGGGCTCGTAGAGCCTGCTGAACCCGGCGTAGGCGTCGGCCTGCATCAGTCCGGCATAGCCCGCCAGATGCTGTTCCGGATGTTCGCCGCTGCGATCCGGTGAGTAGAAGAACACGGCCGCCGGTGGATCTGGCCCGGCAAACGGGCGGTCGTCCCGTACATTGTCCAGAGCCGGCCGGTTCGCGTCTTGCCCTTGGCCAGGACCGGCACCGTGGTGTCGTCGGCGTGGACGCGCTCGGCCGCAAAGACATGGCTCCGGATCGCATCGACCAGCGGCATCAGGGCTGCCGCGGAGGCACCCACCCAGTCCGCGAGCGTCGATACGTCGAGAGTCGATGCCTTCACGTTGGTAGACATCGCTCTGACGATTGAGCGGCAGGTGCAGGCCGTACTTGGCGAACAGGATATGGGCGAGCAGCTTCGGCCCTGTACGCCCCCGCGCAATCGGGTGCGAGGGAGCCGGTGGCTGGGTGATCGCTTCGCAGGCCCGGCAGACGAACTTCTCACGCACATGCTGGATCACCTTCCACTGGCGTGGAACGAGCTCCAGCGTCTCGGTCATGTCCTCGCCGAGCTTGCGCAATCGGTTGTCGCCACAGCATGGGCAGGTCGCCGGCACCGGATAGACAATGCGCTCCCGCAGCAAATGCTCCGGCAGCGGCCGGCGCGCCGGCTTGCGGCGCTCGAACGATGGCACCGTAATCTTGCCGGCTGCCGCCATCTGCACCGCTGTCTCGGCTTGTGCGGCGTTCGCCTCGAGATCGGCGAGCTGCAGCTCGAGCTGGTCCAGCAATGCGCCGCGCTCCGAGGACTGTCCGAACTGCTCGTGCCGCAGCTTCCTGATCGTGAGCTTGAGCTTCTCGATCAGCAATATCTGCGCCTGGGCATCCGCCTCTGCGGCCAGGCGGGCCGTTCGCTTGGCGCGCAGCATCGCCTTCAGCGTGGTCACATCGTCAGGGAAAGAATTATCGGCGCCCATGCCAACCAGAGAATCATAACTTGCCGTCGCTGTCCGAACCGCCGATCGTGGTATCGATTCAAATCCTGGCGATCAGCCGGCCGCCTGCGGCCGCCACGTGTGTTGCGGCATCCGCCAGTCAATGCCCTCCAGAAGATAGCCAAGCTGGGCCGGGGTGATGGTCACCACGCCATCCGCCGGCGACGGCCAGAGGAAACGGCCGCGTTCCAGCCGCTTGGCGTAGAGCGACATGCCCAACCCATCGTGCCAAAGGATCTTGATCAGCTTGCCGCTCTTGCCGCGGAACACATAGAGGTCGCCGCCGTGCGGGTCGCGCCTGAAGGCTTCCTGCACCAGCACGGCCAGCGAGTTCATGCCGCGGCGCATGTCGGTGTGGCCAGTCGCAATCCACACCCGCACGCCCGACGGAATGGGGATCATCGCGGCCGCCCATCTGCCAGCGCCGCGACCGCGACCTTCAGCGTCGCCGCATAGACCGTGCCCGTGATCCGTATCCGAGTTCCGGCCGCAAACTCGATCTCGATCGTTCCGCCGTCGGCCGACCGGACTGGACCAGGCATCGCTTCCGCGACCACCATCGCCGGTACGAAGCCCGTTTGATCGGCGGCTTCCTTCGACTCGGGGCGAAACGACCGCCGCCATCGCAGCAGCAATGAGCGCGAAACGCCATACCGCCGCGCAGTCGCCGCGACTTGCCGCGGCGCCTGCAAGCTCTCCATGACGATCTTGAGCTTCTCGTCCTCGGACCAGCGCCGCCGCCGGCCGGTGTCCACTACTTCGAGCCGTTCGATTTGGGCACTGCGCCTATCACTGTCCATAAGGACAGTTCTCAACACCGCGCCTCACTTGGCAAGGCGGCCTTCAGCGGCTTTCAATTACCCACATTTAGTCGAACGGGCTGAGGGAGCGCACAAACATTGCAACGCAGGAATCGACCGTGATTCCTTGTCTGGCACCGATTCGCAGGGGGCGGTGCCGATGGACGAAGAAGCCGACGCATGGTTTGATCGCGAGCTCGCAGGCTGCAGCCTTGCCGACGAGCGCCTGAACAAGCGGCTCCGCAAACTGGTAGCGCAGATCGGGAGCGCCATGGGCGAAAGTATTCCGCTGGTGTGCCAGGACTGGGCCAACACCAAGGCTGCGTATCGTTTCTTCTCCAACGACCGGGTCAGTGAGGCGGACATTTTGGCCGGCCACTTTCAATCGACGCGTGAGCGCACGATTGCCACCGCCGGTCCTGTTCTAGTGCTCCATGATACGACCGAGTTCAGCTATCAAAGAGAGAACTCAGACGCGATCGGGATCACCAAGAGCATAAACAGCGGCCGGGGCAAGGCGGGCCGCCTGAGATCGCACACGGTTTGCGGCATCCTGATGCACTCGAGCCTGGCGGTGACAACCGATGGGCTGCCGCTTGGACTGACGGCCGTCAAATTTTGGACTAGAAATTCAAGGGGACCGCCGCACCTAAGAAGATGATCAATCCGACCCGCGTTCCCATCGAGAAGAAGGAGAGCATTCGGTGGCTGGACAATGTCCGGCAATCCACGGAGTTGCTGGGCGATCCGGGACGATGCGTTCATGTCGGTGATCGCGAGAGCGACATCTATGAGCTGTTCTGCGCGGCTCGAGAAGCTGGAACGCATTTCGTGATTAGGACTTGCGTTAACCGTTTGGCTGGGGATGGAGATCACACGATCGCCGACGAAATGGACGAGGTCGCCGTCAAAGGACTGCATTGCATCGACGTCAGAAACAGCAACGGTGATCCCGATGAAGCCGTCCTCGAGATCAGATATCGCAAGATTCGCGTCTTGCCGCCGATCGGAACGCAGAAGCGCTATCCCGCGCTGACCTTGACCGTGATCCATGCCGAAGAGCGCGTGACGCCGAAGAACAGAAAGAAAATCGAGTGGAAGCTGATCACAGATCTGCCTGCTAGCGCCCGCACCGACGCCATTGAGAAGCTCGAATGGTATGCTTTGAGATGGAAGATCGAGGTGTTCCACAAGATCCTCAAATCAGGCTGCAAAGCTGAGGAGTCGAAGCTTAGGACCGCCCAGCGTCTGACCAATCTGATCTCGCTCTTTTGCATCCTGAGTTGGCGGGTCTTCTGGATGACGATGCTCAACCGTTCCGCTCCAGACGCGCCGCCAACCCTCGCGTTGACCGCGACCAAAATCGGCGTGCTCGATCGCCTCGTCAACGACAAACCCAAAGCGAGACAGAAGACGCTTTCGCACTATCTCATCAAGATCGCCCGGCTCGGCGGTTATCTCGCCCGCGCCAGCGATCCGCCTCCCGGCAATGCGGTCATGTGGCGCGGGCTGTCGCGCCTCACCGACATCGCGTTAGGCGCCTTGGTCGGAGGAGAATTTGTGGGTAATTGAAAGCTTCAGCGGACGGATACGTTCGAACCCGATAAGCCAGCGATCCATTTCGAGGACGCGCTTCTAACACTTACCCTGCTTGCGGCGCATTCGAGCGAGGAGCACGTGGTTTAAGGGCCCGGGTCGACCTCTCCACGAGCAGCTCATCCGACTTCTTTCTGCCGAGGGGCTGCAAATCAAATGTGATAATGAGGTAGAACGCAGTTGATCCGTCAGCTCAGGCTGGTGTCCCAGAAAGCTTGCTCAAGAACCGGGACTTTGTCGCGGGCATCGATAAGAGAAGGGCGCTCGGGACCAGCAAACCACCAGTTTCAACGGCTCCGGCATCTGCTCAGGCGGCTTGTTCACGCACATGCGGGCTTTGCCCGGTCATAGCACCGCCAATCCAAAGACATGCTTGCGAGCGCGGAAAAGACCGCGGCGGAATGGTCGCCGAACCGAGCCCCGACCTTCTGAGCCATATCGTCGGCGCGCTAGACACACCATTGTTGTTGATTCCGTGACCGAGCAATGAACCGCCAGATGCTTTTCTCTACTGAATTCGTCGTCCGGGGCATATGGCGACAGTGATCGCCGCGATAATCTTCTTCAGGTCCCATATAGCACTGGCCTCATTCATGCAGCGTTTTTTTGTGAACTCAAACAGCACAGAGTCAACATGCGGGCCTTCACTTTTGCTTGCCAGATACCAACTTGATTGTCGACAAATGGATCAATGATGATAAGTACTGCGCGACAGAGAAGGACTTTCAATGCTTTGTTTGCCCGGCTTGCTCGCGGTTGCACTGGATGAACAGCAAGACTGGAACACTCCTAGGCAAGGACACGAAATGAGGGAAACTCGCTGGCTCACTGCGCGAGTTGATCACGCGGTCACTGTGGAACGCTTCTCGGCCAAACGGTTCTGCTTACCTCCGCTCCGCGCCGCAGTTTCATTAGTCGCACCCACGCAATAGAGAAACGCCTGACGAAGGCTGAACGAAGTCTCCCGGACTACAAACTTTCGTATAGTGCTTCAAAACCCTTTCGATGTGGAAGGTTTACCTCCGTACAGTTGAGCGATTGATGCAATGCCTATACAGAGTCCAGAACTCGGCAGTTCGAGAGCGTGACGCTTCCGCATTCGAAAAGGCCAGACGCGATTGACGTCGTCGATCGGGGACCAACATTAGCCTGTGCAGAGCAACGATTTGTCAAACCAAGAGAGCAAACGGCGGGTCGCTCTAGTTACCGGCGTGACTGGACAGGACGGCGCTTATCTGGCCGAATATCTGCTGTCGCTGGGCTATGTCGTGCACGGCATCAAGCGGCGCTCGTCCTCGTTCAACACCGCGCGGGTCGATCATCTCTACCAGGACCCGCATGTCGGCAACGTGCCGTTCCTGATGCACTATGGCGACATGACGGACTCGACCAACCTGATCCGTCTGGTGCAGCAGATCCGGCCGACCGAGATCTACAATCTTGCCGCCCAAGCCACGTCGCGGTAAGCTTCGAAAGTCCGGAATACACCGCCAATGCCGACGGCATCGGCGTGCTGCGGCTGCTGGAAGCGATCCGCATCCTCGGCATGGAGAAGGAGACGCGGTTCTACCAGGCCTCGACCTCCGAGCTCTATGGCCTGGTGCAGGAGGTCCCGCAGAAGGAGACGACGCCGTTCTATCCGCGCTCGCCCTACGGCGTCGCCAAGCTTTACGGCTACTGGATCACGGTGAACTACCGCGAAGCCTACGGCATGTTCGCGTCCAACGGCATCCTGTTCAACCACGAGAGCCCGATCCGTGGCGAGACCTTTGTGACCCGCAAGATCACCCGCGGCGTCGCGCGTATCGAGGTCGGGCTGGAAGAGACGCTCTATCTCGGCAATCTCGAAGCCAAGCGCGACTGGGGCCATGCCAGGGACTATGTCGAGGGCATGCACAAGATCCTGCAGGCCGACAAGCCCGATGACTTCGTGCTCGCCACCGGCGAGACGCGCTCGGTGCGCGAGATGGTCGAGCTGTCGTTCGCGCATGTCGGCCGCCGCATCGCATGGCGCGGCAAGGGCGTCGAGGAGACCGGCGTCGATGAGAAGAGCGGCAAGACGGTCGTGAAGATCGATCCGACCTATTTCCGCCCCACCGAGGTCGATCTCCTCGTCGGTGACGCCGGCAAGGCGCGCGAGGTGCTTGGCTGGAAGCCGAAGCGGAGCTTTGCAGAGCTCGTCGCGGAGATGATGGCGAGCGATCTGGCGGACGCAAAACGGGAAGCGGCGAGTGGCATACGCACCGTTTGAGCTGACAGGCAAAAGCGTCTACGTCGCCGGCCATCACGGCATGGTCGGCAGCGCGATTGCGCGCCGGCTCGAACGGGAGGACATCAAGCTCGTCACCGTGGACCGGCGCGAGGTCGATCTCTGCAACCAGGCCGCTGTGTTCGACTGGTTCGCTAAGACGCGGCCGCAAGTGATCTTCCTCGCCGCGGCCAAGGTCGGCGGCATCGTCGCCAACAACACGCTGCGCGCGGAGTTCATCTACGACAACATCACGATCGCGGCCAACGTGATCCAGGCCGCGCATCAGAACGGCGCCGAGAAGCTGATGTTTCTGGGGTCGTCCTGCATCTATCCGAAACTGGCACCACAGCCGCTGCGCGAAGATTCGGTGCTCACGGGTCCGCTGGAGCCGACCAACGAGCCATACGCGATCGCCAAGATCGCCGGGATCAAGATGGCGGAGGCCTATCGCAGCCAGTACGGGTGCGACTTCATCAGCGTGATGCCGACCAATCTCTACGGCCCCGGCGACAATTATCATCCCGAATTGAGCCATGTCGTTGCCGCGCTGATCCGCCGCTTCCACGAGGCGAAGGTTGCTGGCGCAAAGAGTGTCGCCGTGTGGGGCACCGGCACGCCGCGGCGCGAGTTCCTCTATGTCGACGACATGGCGGATGCCTGCGTGCACCTGATGAAGAGCTATTCGAGCACGGAGCTGATCAATATCGGCACCGGCCAGGACATCACCATCGCCGAGTTCGCGCGGGTCGTGGCCGAGGTCGTCGGCTACAGCGGCGAGATCGCCTTCGACAGCTCGCGCCCCGACGGCACGCCACGCAAGCTGCTCGACGTCAGCCGCCTCGCAAGCCTCGGCTGGCGCGCGAGGACTTGGCTTGTAGATGGAATGCGACAGACCTACCAGGACTTCTTGGCGGTATCGGGTACATCGGACAAAACGAGAGACTCATGCAGCTGCTAACTGCTGACGGCGCTCATTGTGCGATTGCCGGAAAGTTGCTTTAGGATCTCCCGGCGGATTCGACAGGGCTCCACGCGTTGCTTGGAGCTCGCGCACCTCGGGGTGCCGCGTGCCCGATGGAGGGCAGGAACGGCTAGACTGGCCGATAACTATAGTGAGCGAATTGGTCAGGCGCGCCTTGCGGGACGCTCTGTTCTGAACTTGAGGTAAACTGATTAAATGTGCGGAATTGTCGGCATCTTGGGGCGCGGTCCGGTCGCGGATCGTCTCATCGATTCACTGAAGCGACTGGAATATCGCGGCTACGACTCAGCGGGCATTGGAACGCTCCAAGGAAACCAAATCGAGCTTCGACGCGCCGAGGGCAAGCTGAGGAACCTTGAGGCACGCGTTCGCTGCCATCCGCTCTCAGGCCATGTCGGGATTGGGCACACGCGCTGGGCTACTCATGGCAAGCCGACGGAGCACAATGCTCATCCGCATGCAACGGGCAATGTTGCAGTCGTCCATAACGGCATAATCGAGAATTTCCGCGAGCTGCGCGCGGAGCTAAAACGGCATGGCGCCTGTTTCGCCTCTGAAACAGACACCGAGGTGGTAACGCATCTCATCGACTTTTATCTGAAAGACGGCTGCTCGCCGCAGGAGGCAGTAAAGGCGTCGCTGCGGCGGCTAGTCGGCGCGTTTGCGCTTGCAATCCTGTTCAAGGGTCAACACGATCTCATGATCGGTGCGCGCAAGGGCTCACCACTCGCGATCGGGCATGGCGAAGGCGAAATGTATCTCGGATCGGATGCTATCGCGCTCGCGCCCCTTACCGGCTTGATCACCTACCTTGAGGACGGCGATTGGGCTGTGCTCAACCGCAACTTCAGCGTGGTCTACGACGCACAAGGCACAGTTGTCCGCCGGGAGGTGATGAAATCTGGCGCGTCGTCGGTTCTCGTCGAGAAAGCAAACTACCGCCACTTCATGGCGAAGGAAATCCACGAACAGCCAGAGGTGATCGGGCAGACGCTGGCGCATTACGTCGATATCGCCACCGAGAGCGTGGCACTGCCGCAGGAGCTTCCGTTCGACTTCAACGAGATCGGACATATCTCGATCACGGCTTGTGGTACGGCAGGCTACGCCGGCCATATCGCCAAATACTGGTTCGAGCGGCTGGCTCGTATTCCAGTGGAGCTCGATGTCGCCTCCGAATTTCGCTATCGTGAGGCGCCGATGCGCAAGGGAAATCTTGCTATCTTCATCTCGCAGTCCGGCGAGACGGCCGATACGCTGGCCGCGCTCCGCTATGCCAAATCGCAAGGCCTGCATACCCTCTCGATCGTGAACGTACTGAGTTCGACCATTGCGCGCGAAAGCGGGACAGTGTTGCAGACACTCGCCGGACCTGAAATCGGCGTTGCCTCGACCAAGGCGTTCACATGCCAGCTGGTCGTCCTGGCGGCGCTTGCGGTTGCTGCTGGCAAGGCGCGCGGTGAATTGCCGGAGAGCGACGAGGTCGATCTCGTGCGAGCGCTGATCGAAATTCCGCGGCTAGTTACAGCGGCGCTTGCCAGCGAGCCGCAGATCGAGAAGCTCGCACGCGACATCGCCAAATCGCGTGACGTGCTATATCTCGGTCGCGGCACGTCGTTTCCACTGGCCCTGGAGGGGGCGCTGAAGCTGAAGGAGATCTCCTATATTCACGCCGAGGGCTATGCGGCCGGTGAGCTCAAGCACGGCCCGATCGCCTTGATCGACGAGAGCGTTCCCGTAATCGTCATTGCTCCCTGCGACCGGGTGTTCGAAAAGACCATCTCGAACATGCAGGAGGTTGCCGCACGCGGCGGCAAGATTATCTTGATAACGGACGCTCGGGGAGCCGCAGAGGTATCCATGGATTCACTCGCGACGATTGTGCTGCCGGAGATGGGTACGACATTTACGTCGATTGTCTATGCGATTCCGGTGCAGCTTCTGGCCTACCACACGGCCATCCTGATGGGCACGGACGTCGACCAACCCCGAAATCTCGCGAAATCGGTAACCGTCGAATGAGGCAAGGTGACCACCCCGTCAAGCCGATTGACAGATAACGCTCGCACTTTGCGGTTACTTCAAACTCGGCAGAGCTCCCGCGAGGGAGATATATCCCTCGCGCGAGCCCACGTGCGCTGTCAAGAAAACTGAACGGGGCACGTCTTGAGGCTGCATGAATTCCCCAGGTGGACCTGGTGTATCGCAGCTCGCCAAACCTAGCGAGCGGTTGAAAAGATTGAATCGTGCCTGGTGCACCGAGCGACGGGCCAATGCATGACCACGGCCCAGGCCATCGATGCCTCCGATCGATCAGCCGCGACTTCACGCACCGCTAGTTTGCGCGGATGAGGTACCGCGCGCAAGCTGTGCGAGCTCCGTCTCGAGCGTAGGGTTGCGCTTGAACATGGCGTCGATCAACGCTTGCGCCGGCTGCTCGGCCGCTTCCACCCACGTGGCCTTCTCCGCTCGTGCGGAGGGCGCGAAGACACGCTTGACGACGGTCGGCGACCCCCTCAGACCGCATTTGGCCATGTCATCCACGCGGGCAGTTTGAGCGCTCCATTTTACGATTGAGGCACGGGCCGCACGCAAGGCATCGATCATTGCACCGCGACGAATTTGATTGCTTGCCTCTAACATGCTGACGAGACAAGGAAGCTTGGAACGCAGCACCTGGACTCCTCCTTCGCAGCGCCGTTCCGCATCGATCGTGCGTACTTTGAAGTCTAACGCTTTGATTGTGAAAACATATGTAAGCTGCTGGACCCCGAGCCTCTTCGCAATGCCAGGTCCCACCTGCGCCGTATCGCCATCGATAGTCTGCTTGCCGGTGAATATGACGTCTGGTGGGCCATATTCCTTGCCGATATTGCGAATCGCGCACGCCAGCGCGTAACTCGTCGCCAGCGTGTCGGAGCCCGCGAAACTACGATCAGTGAGCAGGACAGCACGATCGGCACCAAATGTCAGCGCCTTTCGGAGAGATTCTTCGGCCGATGGCGGCCCCATTGTGAGAACAGTGATTTCGCCGCCGAACTTGTCTCGTAGCTCGAGCGCAGCTTCCAGTGCGAACAGATCATATGGGTTGATGATTGTCGGCACGCCCTGACGCATGATCGTATTCGTGACAGGATGCACGCGGATTTGTGCGGAGTCGGGCACCTGTTTGATGCAGACGATGCTGTGCATATGCTTCTCCTAAGATGTTGAGCAGGCTCCCCACGAATAGCAACTGTCATACCACCCCAGGCATTTCGCCCATGAGACGAATGCAACGGCTGGCGACTGACGGTGAGACCGTTGTCGGGACTGCGACGGGCTGCGCAAAGCGGACGTGATCTCTCTCTGATCTGAGTCGCGGCAGAAACGGCGCGGCCGCGATCTTGCGCTAGTTCGACACCTAATCACTTCTCATCGGGCGAATACATTGCAAGCCGATGACTAGCACGCGGCTGACGCGAAGAGGGCTTACGCTCCCGGCATGGCCACCCCCAAGCAGAGCACATCGGTTTCGTATCCGCTTCATGGACCAGAGTACCGCCTCTTGCGCACGCTCTCCTACCGCGCCCGACGATCGAGAGAGACGCGAGCCGACTTTTTATTCAGAAGCGCTTGATCTCGATACCGTGCCTTCTCAAGGCATAGCCAATCTGGCGCGGCGTCAGTCCAAGCAGGCGCGCCGCCTTGGCCTGTACCCACCCCGACCTTTCCATCGCCGCGATTACGCGCTCGCGATCTGTGACCTTGGCGGCACCTATGCTAGGTCGGCCGGGTGACTCTAGCGGCGTCAGTTCGCTACCGACCGGCTGAACGTGTGCCACAGCTTGTGTCGGCGGCATGCTCAGCCTCGCGGGAAGTGAGATTATCGGGCTCTGCTGTCGCGCCACTTGCTCCGGCCCGGGCTTCCATAGCGTGGCGGACAGACATTGCCCGTGCCAGCAGGCAAAATCGTCTCTTGCGATCGACGATCCGTGCGCCAGGGTCGCGGTCCGCTGCACACAGTTCTCCAGCTCGCGGACATTACCGGGAAATCCGCAATTCATAAGAACGTCAATCGCACTTGAATCGACGACCAGAGCACGGCCGTTCTCATTGTTGAAGTTCTTCAAGAATCGAGCGGCGAGAAGCGGAATATCAGTGCGTCGTTCGCGCAGCGGCGGCAGTAGCAGAGGAACCACGCTAATGCGATAATAGAGATCGGCACGAAAGTCCTTCCTTGCCACCGCCTCTTCAAGATTCTTATTCGTGGCTGCAATCACGCGGACGTCGACTTTGATCGTCTGATTGCCGCCCACCCGCTCGAACTCCTGCTCCTGAAGCACGCGCAGGAGTTTCGCCTGAAACGAAGCCGAGATCTCGCCAATCTCATCCAGAAACAACGTTCCCTTGTCGGCGAGTTCGAAGCGACCCTTGCGCGCGTTGAATGCGCCCGTAAACGCCCCCTTCTCGTGACCGAACAATTCGGATTCCAGCACCGTCTCGGTGAGGGCTGCGCAATTGAGTTTGATAAAGGGGCGTTTGGCGCGGCCTGAACGCTCGTGAATAGCCTTCGCGACCAGCTCTTTGCCGGTACCCGATTCGCCACGCAACAGAACGGTGCTATTCGATTTTGCGATCAGCTCGATCTTCTCAAGCATCGCGCGCAGCGCCGGACTGTCGCCGATAATTCCCTCGACTTGGACCTTCTTACGCTCCCGCCCATGAGGCATGAGCTCGGACGACAGCTGCTTCTGCATCCGGAACTCCTCATCCATAAGCCGCCCGCGGTCGCGCACAAAGGTGCAATGCAGCTTCGCCGTCTGGCCCAGAAGGCTTGCGACCATCGTCAGCAGGCCGAGGTCGTCCTCGAGCTGCGCACGCGTCCCGTTGTCTGCGATGCGGTCGATGCTCAGCGCACCCACAACTTTCTCGTCAATCTCTATGGGAACGCCGATGAACGCAACACACGTATTACCGGCTGCGTCTAGCATCTCGACGTCCGAAGGACTGAAGATCGAATGCAGCGCTACGTTCTCGACGACGAGGGGCCGCCCCGTCGCCACAATTTGATCGATTGCTCCTTGCGGCAAGCGGCCCCCGCAACGCGCGTCGCGCCCTTCGCTCCGGACGTCATCTACGATGATCTGGGGCATCCCGTCATGTTCGAACAGACATACGATGCCGCGCCGCATCTGCATGAGCGAGGGCAGACGCTCGATGACGCTCGCCAGCTTGGCTTCGAGCCGGCATAGGCCGGTGAGCGTGTGCGCTATTTCAACGATCGTGCTTAGCGATTTCTCTTGCGACGGCAGAATAGAAGCGGAAGGGTCCGCGTCGGAGGTTGACTTTGGTCTTTCGCGCAGGGAAACGCTGTCCAGCATAATGACTTCTCCGTTCCTATCTTGATCCTCCCCATCACCTCGATCGGACTTGTTAGACTCGTGTTGCATGCCTGCCTCGATCTGACAACCAGTTCTCAGGGCGGGGGCGAGAGATGACGCCTCTTCATGGCACCCCGGCAGCACTTGCAGTGACTAGATCTTCCGCCTTATTCTTTCCAACTCACTGCGCGGATCAGCCCCGGCCAACATGGCTTCCATCGATGAAGCTCAGTTAGCCGGGTTCGCCAGGGACGGATTCACTCACAAGTGTTGCCCGCCATTGATCGGCACTTCGGCGCCAGTGACATAACTTGCCGCATCTGAACATAGGAAGTAAATGACCTTGGCGACCTCTTCGGGTGTACCCACCCGGCGTAGTGGGATCATTGGCACAAGATGCGCTTCCGTGTCAGGCGACAAAATGTCCGTCTTGATTTCGCCGGGCGCGATTGCATTGACGCGAATGCCATGTGAGGCGTAATCGTGCGCCATTTCGCGCGTGAGACAAGCGAGCGCAGCTTTCGACGTGGCATATGCCGTGCCTGCAAATGGATGCACCCGCGCTCCGGCGATCGAAGTCACATTGACGATCGAGCCTGAAGCCGCTTTTAGCTCATCGAACAGACCTTGAGCGAGCAGGATCGGCGCCACGAGATTGAGGTGGAACACGCTCATCCAGGTATCGACTGAGGTCGCCAGCGACGTAAGCCGGGCACCGTTTGGCGCTTTTGGTGAGTTTCCGGCATTGTTTATCAGTCCCTGCAGCGGTGCGCCGGCAAGGCGCTCCTTTATCTGGGCAATCACGCGCGGTAGCGTCCGATGATCGCTTAGGTCGACTTCGATATAGCTATCCCCCTCTGAGTCCCATGGGCAGCGCACCGCGTCGAATGGTTGGCGCGCGCAAGAAATGATGCGCCAACCAGCTTCCGAGAACAATCTTCCGGTGGCGCGACCGATACCGCGCGATGCCCCGGTCAATACCAGCGTCTTCCGCTCACGCAGCGGACGGCCCGCTCCATCGGCGTGAATTGGACCACGCGGGTCCGTTTCCGACGATTTAGCTGCGACCGCATTGTCATCCGATAGACCTGGATTCACACGCGACTCCCTTCCGCTCCCCTCGGCTGTGCACCTGTGCAGGATCCGGGCCAGAGCGACGCAGGGCACAGGTGGCGCGCTTTTAGGACGCAAATGGCAGGTTCCGAACATCGACCTGTTTGCTTTTCGACACCGGCAACGCCGCAGCAATGGCTGTCGTCGAGCTCCCGCGTTCTGCCCACTGCGTGCGCCACGCCTTCGAGCCGAGAGGCTGGGGTTTCCATGGCGAGCTCACTGCGTCACCACTCCACGAGTGGTCTGTGGCTCATGCGCGCTGACGAGATAGATTAGCTGCCTTTGGCGGAGATCAGGATTCAATGGCCGGTTCGTCCAAGTTTGTCTTCGTCTGGTCACGCGCGGCCGCACATACGGCTCTTGAGCAATATCGATGGGCCACCGGCCGCGCGGTTCATCAGACCTCCGTTCGAAAGGACTCTGCGAGCGAGCATGAACAAGACCGTCGTCCAGAAAACGAGCTGGCTGCAAAAGGGTTGCCCAGCAAAGGCAATCCATCTACCGGCTGCGCCTCCTTGCTGCTGGGACATTCTGACGTGACTGTCTGTTACGTCAGATTTCCTCGGCGACCCGGACCGCCATTGCCGTGCTTTTCACCGTCTGGCCAGCGATGGCGCATTTTGGCCGGAGGATGACAGAGCCATAACCTTTCTGCGCGGCCTTCGACTTACACCGGAGGGCCCGAAGCATTGCGGGGCAAGGCCGCCGGCGCCCGCTGGCATTGGCCTTACGCTTCTGAGTCATTCGCCCTCCCACCGCACCGCATCCGTGGTAGTGCGCCGGTCAGCCGTCGCTTGCGGGACGGAAGTCGCCATCCAACGTTCCTGCGACACGTTGCGAAACTCGACGGTTTCGAAGCAAGCAGCATCAGACCGATGATCTAGCCCGCCATTGTTCAGGCCCACATTCTGGCGCTTCAGCAAGCCGCGAAATGCTCGTTTGGATTATCGATCATGGTCAAGCGCTTCGGATTGCTCTGGTCGAATTCAATAATCCGTGGCACGAGCAGACGGGCATAGCGCGTGAAGGCGCTGGTGGGGGGAAAGCGGATCACGGTAGCGCAGCGCGCAAGAAGATACATGTCGATGAGAGCGGAAGCTCCACCTTCAATTCCCATTTCCGCACTATGCAACGGCCCTGCCCGATCGGCCTGGAAACGTTTTGGTACGGCGAAGACATCGGGAAACAGACCCGATAGGCGATCGAGCACCTGTGCACTGTCCGTGCACAGAAAGACCTTTACGGGCTTTGGATATGGCAAAGCTTTGGCTTTACGGATTGCCATGCAGACCTGACTAAGGGCGAGCTCCGAATCAGCCCAGTACGGCGCATGCTCCATGATATCTTCGCCATTGCCGTGCCGAACATGAACGCCAATGATGCTATGGCCGCTAAAATGTTTCTCATACAAGTCGTCGATCCGCGCTTGTATCTCAGACCTGAGCTTGATGTTCCGAAAGATCAGTCGTTCGGCTTCCTCGCCACAACGCCACATCAGGCAGGCGTCACAGACAATGGTGTTGGCTTCGTTATCTTCTCTTGCTTGGAACAGCTCGGTCAGTTCGTCACGTTCTCGGAAGATCTGCTCATCCGGACGATTGATGCAGTCGACCGATGGCCTATTCCACCACCGCGGGAAGAACGGTCCGGGAAACGAGAGCTGGTTGATCCGGTCATCGCAAATCACCGGTACCCCAGCGATGTCCTCAACCGGCTCGAAGAACACCGGAAAGGCGTTGCTGAACGGTCGGTCGATGTAGCAGGAACCGCGCCAGTCAACGACGAGCGTCCGCCCGGTCCGCTGCGCGTACGACCAGGCTGACGCCAGCGACCAGAGGCAGTCACCAAAGCCGGTACGCCTCCGAGAAATAACAAAGCGTTCCTTGGTCAAGTCATCAAACCCTTCTCGTTGCGCAAGATCAGTTTTGTGTGGCGCCACCTACTCATCTGCGATTCCGATCCACGCCAATGGACGGCTGGTCACCTGGGCGCAAGGCAATCAACCTGCAAGCCCTCCTCCACGGCACCGCGATTGGCAGGTCATGCAAGAGGCCTCCAAAGAGCCCTCTTCCGCATTGCTCACCTTCTACGATCACGCAGTCTGTGACGGATGCAGCCGAATACGGCGCAGATCCCAGAGCCCGCGCAGTTCGTTCACGAGAGCTTCTCGCCTAGTCCTGTCAGAGGTGACCCTGGCGAGAAGATCGGCAAGAACAGCTTCCTTCTCAATTTGCATCAGCATGTCGAACAGGTCATGCGAGATGCGCACGCTGTCCTGGCTGGAGTGACCCATGCGGATCTCGCAGACTGTCTCGTGGCGTTCTCGGCCCGCATGAGCGCGAACTCGGTAAAGAGATACATGGGGCGGCAGTGATACAGCAAGTGCTGTCCAGCTTTCGAGCATTGTTGCCCGCTTCTTGACGAGGAATGAACCGACCACAAGGCCATCAAGCTCGGTCGACAAAAACGCCGTAATCGCATCGGCAACGGAATCTACGATCGGTTCGGCATTGTTGTTGAACGACGTATTAAGCAAAATCGGGACGCCTGTCCGGCTCTTGAACGCGTTGATGAGTTCCCAATAGGAGGCATTGTTCGTGCGGGAAACCGTTTGCAGCCGAGCCGTACCATCAATATGCGTGATCGCGCCCAGCAAAGCACGCTTGGATTCACGCACGCGAACGACGAAATTCATGAAGGGGTATTCTGCGCGACCATCCGGCAGCTCAAAGAACGCGCCCGCATCCTCCTCCAGAACCGATGGCGCAAATGGTCGATAACTCTCGCGCTTCTTGACCATCGCATTGATCCGGTCCTTGTTCGCCGCGGGCCTCGGGTCCGCAAGAATACTGCGGTTGCCGAGCGCACGAGGGCCGAACTCCGACCGGCCCTGTACCCACCCGATCACGGCGCCATCAGCCATCCACTCGGCTGCTCTGGTTGCGACGTCAGCGGTCCGCTCAATCTCGAGGTGTCCGGCCCATCCCTTCAGTTCCTGTTCGATGCTGTCGTCGCTGCCGACATCTGGCCCCCAATAAACCGACTGTAATCGCTCGCGGGGCGCAGGTTGCCCCGCCTCGTTCGACACCATCAGTGCCGCGCCCAATGCGCATCCGGCGTCATGCGCGGCCGGCTGCACGAAGATGTCTTCGAACAGGCCTGAATACAGGAGTTTTCCGTTCAGCGTGCAGTTGTGGGCTACCCCGCCAGCGAGGCACAACCGTTTCATTCCGGTCGACTCACGGTAATGCCGAAGAATGTGAAACACGATCCGCTCCAGCGCCTCCTGCAACGATGCGCTCACGTCTCGATGCTGTTGGGTGAACGGCATTCCCTTTCGCCGGATCTCGATACTGCGCAGCAATGCCGGGCCGATACGTTCGAGGTGAACGCGGTAGCCACCGTTTGCGGAGAGCTCATAAAATTGCGAAAAGAGCTCGCGATAGCGTGCGGGATCTCCGTAAGGAGCCAGTCCCATAACCTTATACTCGTCGAACAGGCCGTAGCCGAGATATCGGATCGTCTCCAGATAGAACAGTCCGAGAGAGTTATTCTCTGGAAACGTCATAAGCTCGGTCATTTCGCTGCCTGACCCGACAGCCAAGAGACCCGACAGGAAGTCGCCACAACCGTCGATCGCGAGGACCAGACTTTCTTCAAAACCCGACATGGCCAGAGCGCTCACGGCGTGGGCCTGATGGTGGCCTACGAATGACACCCGGGAAGGATCCACTTGGGTACCGAACTCCGTGGCTAGAAGGTGCCGTAGCAGCAGATTCGCGTCTAGGGGAATTGAGATTTCCGGTTGTGAGATGAACAACCGTTCGAGCATTGCATTGCAATAGGCTTCAGTAGCGTAGAACGCAATACGATCGACGTCGCGAAGCTCCACACCCGCGGCTGCAAGACAGTATTCGATCGCACTGCTCGGGAGCTTGTTTGAATGTTTGATCCGGTTGAGGCGCTCCTCTTCCACGGCAGCGATCACGCGCCCGTCCTTGACAAGTACCGCGGCGCCGTCGTGCAGAAACGTGTCCGGTAGTCCAAGGGGGTTTTCATAGACCTTGTCGAGGCCGCCACTCAATCCTAGACACAGCATCTTGTTCTCCGTTAATCCTGAGAGGCCTGTCGGCCTATTTCGTATCGCTTGCTTTGGGAGTAGGCCGCACGTCCCCGCGGGGCCGAGCAGGCATCGCTAGCTGACGAGACGCATTTAAGCGTCGCACGCGATTGGAAGTTCGCTACGCCCGATATCTCCTCTCGCACACGCGATGCTTCGCTTTAGGTCTTGTTCGTCTCACCGCATCAAGCGCTGCCGAAGCAGCACGGCCGAGACGAGGAAGGGAAATGCTGCGAAGATGCAAAGTGCGCCCACATGCAATCCGACGCTCTCGACCGGCCGACCGAGCATTGCTGGACGAATGAGATCGACCGAATGAGTCAGCGGCAATAAGGCCGCGATGCGTTGAAATGAACCGGGCAACTGGCTCATTGGGAAGATCGTCCCGCTCAAATACATCATGGGCGTGAGAATGAGCGACTGGTAGAAGATGAAGTAGTCGTGGCTCGGTGCAAGTGCTGAAACGACCATTGCAAGGCTCGCGAAAGTAACGCCAGTGAGGGCGATGGCTGGTAACGCATAGGGGATGGATGACCACTCTGCGTAACCCAGCGCGACGGCGACAATCGTGATCGCCGTCCCGGCGAGCAAGGCCTTGCTCGCTGCCCATGCCACTTCACCAAGAACAATGTCGCCGAGCGTAAGGGGCGTACAGAGCATTGCCTCCCACGTGCAATTTGTCTGCATGCGAGCGTAAGCCGCATAGATCGTTTCGAAGGTTGCGGAGACCATCGCGCTTGTGGCGACCATGCCAGCCGCCAGAAACGATATGTATGAGGTCCCCTCAACGCCACCTATGATCATTCCAAGGCCAAAACCGAGACCGAACAGAGAGCTCATCGGCTCGGCCAGATTCCCAAGAATCGATGCCAGAGCGACTTTCCGCCAGACCAGAAAATTGCGGCGCCATACCGCGATCCAGTTCCATGGATTAGCAGGGAGCGCCGGCGCAAAACGTTGCCACATCGTTCAGTCCTTTATCTCTCGCCCGGTTAGCCGCAAGAAGACATCCTCCAGATTTGGAGGACGCTGCAGAAGGCGGAGATCCGTGCGGTTGGCAAGCCGGAGGCGCACCTGCTCTGGATCCGTGACATAGCAGAAGAGCGTCTCCCCGCTCACCTCAGCGCGCTGCACTTGGGGTCTGACCAGCGGCAGCAGTTCATGCGGATTACCGCCGTAAATCTCGATCACGTGGCAGCCGATCTGCTGCTCGATCAGCGCGTGAGGCGCACCTTCGGCGATCTTGCGGCCGTGCTCAAGCACGCACAGGCGGTCGCACAATCGCTCCGCCTCTTCCATGAAGTGGGTGGTGAGAAGGATCGTTTTGCCGCGCCCTAATAGCGAGCGCAAGCGTTCCCAGATCAGGTGACGGCCGTGCGGATCGAGGCCCGTCGTCGGCTCATCAAGCACCAGGAGCTGCGGGTCGTTAATGAGGGCCCGCGCCAGCGTCAGGCGTCGCTTCATGCCGCCGGACAGTTCGGCGACGCGGGCATCCGCCTTGTTCTCCAGGCGCGCGAATTCGAGTAGGGACGGCGTGACCGCTTTCACCTCAGCCGCGCTCATGGCGAAGTAGCGCCCGAAAACGAGCAAGTTTTCGCGCACCGTAAGCTGAAGATCAAGGTTATCGAACTGTGGGACAACCCCGATCCCCCGCCGCGCCAAGCGCGCCCGTGCCGGCACTGGCTCCCCGAGCACGCATATCTTACCTGCGTCGGGCGACGCAACACCCAGGATCAAACGCGCAAGCGTGCTTTTACCCGCGCCGTTTGGTCCCAGCAGACCGAAGCACTCTCCCGGCGCGACCGTAAACGAGAGAGCGTCCACGACGAGCCTGTCGTCGTAGAACTTGCTCACCTGGAAAAGTTCGACTGCCGCGGCTGACATTTGTTTACGCCATCGCGACGGACGTTGTTCGCGCCGCTTTCTCGCTCGCGCGCTTTTTTGTCCAAAGCAGGCCGTCACACCATACGTGATCGACGCGTCCCCACTGGCACGCGGCGGCAGCATCCGGGAAAAAGCCGCGTCCATGCAGATTGGCGCTGGTATTGCAAAGCAGCGGAATGGCTGTGAGCTTCTCGTACTCGACGAGAAGCTCGGCCACTTTATGCTGAGAGGTTCTGGAAACGGTCTGTAGACGAGCAGATCCATCGAGATGCACGACGGCGGGAATTTTCTCGCGCCATTCCGGTCGGGTCTGGTGATCGAACAGCATGTACGGATCGGGTATCCCAGGGCTAAAAATCTCCGCCGCACGATCCTCCAGGCATATCGGCGCTACCGGCCTGAAATGCTCACGAAGTTTGATGTCGTTGAGATGATCTTTCATTCCTTCCCAGCTTGCAGCCGCGAGAATGCTTCTGCCACCCAAGGCTCGTGGTCCGAGCTCGGCACGCCCGGCAAGGAAGATCACGGGCTTGTCGCAAGCGAGGATTGCCGCAAGTTCGCCCATAGTGCAGGGCGCGCCCTCCCATTCGGGCGGGACTTCGCTGGGACGAAGGGCCGGTCCACTGTAGACCGACCATTCCAGAGCTCTAAAGCCCTGCTGTGCCGCCAGTGCAGAGCAAGCAGCACCAATGGCTGAGCCGCTGTCGTTCGGAAAGGGCGGCACCCACACGATATCGAACAGGCCTATCGCACGAAATGCACTATTCCACTTAATATTCAGGCCACAGCCGCCGGCTATGCAGAGGTTACGCGCCCCCGCAAGATCCGAATGCCGCTCCACAACATCAGCAATGGTGCGAACCAGCAGACGCTCTAGGAAGACGTGAAATGACGCAAGGACGTCTTCGGCTTGCTTTCCCTTCAATCGCACTGCGCACGCATCGAAGAAGTCGTGCAGAGCTTCAAGTGGCGATTGTGAGCTGTTGATCTCTTCAGGCTCAGGACAAGCGCCCTCAGCATCCGCGGCAAAGTGCGCCTCATAAAGTTCCTGAAACGTCTTAATACTGTCCTCGTCGGGGGATCCCAGGGCGATATAGGCCATCAGCTTGCCGGCAATACCGAGATCCCAGCTGGTCCGGTCTGCCCGCCTGTAAGGTCCAAAGTGATGTCCTGCCGTCGCATAGGCGTGACCTATCATCGGAAACAGGCACTCGATGAACCGGATGCCGTGAGGCTCGACATAGTAGAGGCGTGGAAACATGCAGCCGTCCCACACCAAGCAAAAAGCAGATTGTGCGGATTTGGCAAACGAGCTGGCGCAGTATGCGGATGCTACGTGCCCGGTGACATGGGGATAGCTTTGATAGGGATATAGCTTCCCGTCAAGCATGAGGCCGATGCGATCGCGGGACGTCAGGGGGCTATCGCCTTGCCGTTCGACATACGGCGCGCCCTTGAGCTTGATCGTCGTCGTCCCACTAAGGACTTCAAACTGGGACTCGAACTCTCCATCCCAGCCATCAATGACGAACTGATCAACATCGTTCGGATCCAGCCCGTGCTCCGCCAAGGCGCTAACAACCGCATCCAGGTTTTCAATGGTTTGATAACGCGGATTGTTGTTCAGCTTCTCCTGTTCGATACAAAACACCACCCGGCCGTCCTCGATCAGAGCGACTGCCCCGTCATGCGTCAACTTGATACCGCAGATACGCATAGTGGCTCCTTTTCAAGC
This sequence comes from Bradyrhizobium sp. LB8.2, assembly GCF_040548035.1. Classification (NCBI taxonomy): domain Bacteria; kingdom Pseudomonadati; phylum Pseudomonadota; class Alphaproteobacteria; order Hyphomicrobiales; family Nitrobacteraceae; genus Bradyrhizobium; species Bradyrhizobium sp. LB8.2. Next base: position 138,001 of record NZ_JBEPQV010000018.1, read on the forward strand.
TCGGCCGTTGGGAGGGATCGAAGTTCGCTCCGGATTGCGAAAGCGGACCAACAAGCAGTCTTCGTCAGTCGACTGCCCCTGGCACTGCACGCGTTCGACCTCAATGAGCGCTTCAGTCAAAATCGTGATGACTGTCTCGGCGCCAGCGACATGCCCCCATCGCCTGCAGGTCGCATCACGTGCAGATCCGAAGACCAGATGCCCACGTGGAGCAAGCATCTTCACCATCTTGTCGATTGCGGTACGCATCCGTGTCATGTCTTCGAGATAGTAGAGAACTTCGGCCACCACGATCAGATCGAACAGCTCTTCGGTCGAGAACTGCAGAATATCGGTCGCCGCCCAGCTGATATGTGACCACCTCTTGGTCCGCTGGACCGCTCGACCGATCGCTCGCGGCATAACATCGATGACTGTGAGCCGTTTGCAGTGAGGAGCAAGCTTGTCTGTGAATGCACCGGCCGCGCACCCGATCTCGAGGCCGGCTGAGACGGCGCCGTTCGACAGCGATAGCCGTAGCAACTGGGTGTGACGCTCACGTTCGAACGGATTGTCGTCAAGCCGCCACGGGTCATCGTTTGCCAGCTCCCGCTCCAGCGACTGATATGTCTTGTCCACGCTCACCACTGAATCCCCCTACAAAGCTGCTCAGTCAGTCTCGGCCACAATGCCACCAGGCGCGATCAGCTGCGAGGGAGCGCGCGAAAGACCTGCCCCGCGAATTGAGCCAGGCGTTTCCGATGCCGGGTTAAGGCTTGGTCCAGTTGTCGCGTCTGCGATCGAGACCTTCGATTCATCGACGTCTGACGATTTCGCTACTTTGCGCGAGAGCCAGTCGCTGTTGCTCAAGGTACAGAGCGCATAGGCTTTCATCGGGAGCAGGAGGAAGATGTTGATCGGTGTGTGCAGCGAGAAGCCGATAAATCGAAGCTCACGGGCACGAAGGGCCGCTACGCTGCATCGAATCATGGTCATCGCGCCGATGGTCAGACCGGTCCACCAGGGCACGGTGCCGGTGAGCGCGAGCTGAGCGAGCGCGGCAATCGTTGAGATGGCGAGCAGCAGCGGCCCGAGGTTCTGTCCGAGCACGTCGAGCGTAAGGTACCAGTCCAGGCTGGGCAACAGGTGCAAACCGAGCAGCGTGTCGCGGTAAGTGCTCCGCGCCCAGCGGAGCTGTTGCCGCAGATATGGCAAGAGCCTGTCCGGGACCACCGTGGCGGCGATGGCGTCCGGAACGTACTCGGTTCGAAACCCTGCCTTGAGCATGAGGATCGTCAGATGGCGGTCCTCACCGAAGTCGCTCGGCTTTCCCCGGAAGAACTGCGTCTCGTACTGGTCGAGCAGCAAGAGCAGCGCGGAGCGGCGGTACATGGCACACGGCCCGCAGCAGCACATGACGGCGCCAAAGCGCGTCTGCGCCGCGCGCTCTTCGTTGCAAGCCAACCAGTACTCCATGTCGATCAATCGGGTCAGCCAGCTGTCGCTCCGGTTGCTGGCGGTCAATTGCCCCATGGCCGCGCCGATGGCTGGATCCTGCATCTTGCCTACGAGCTTGCTGACCACGTCACTGGCGATTTCCGTGTCGGAATCGACGTTGAGCACGAGATCGCCGAACGACCGGCGTATCGCTGCGATCTGCGCCTTGCGCTTTCCAACGTTGCTTGGCAGCAGAATGACCGTGAACCTCGGGTCATACGCGTAGCTCCCATGGACCGGGGCCACTGCACCGACATTTGCAGAGCCGTCATCGACCACATAGACTTGCAATCGGCCTGGGTAATCCTGGCTTGCGAGAGATTTCAGGCAGGCCGCCAGCGTCCGCGGATCCTCGTTGAAGCAGGGCACGATGACATCCACGCTGGGCAGAGCTTCGGTGTCGACGAGGTCGTACGGCGGCAGTGAGGCGTCGGTTCGCAGCGCATAAAGCGCCTGCGCGCTCTTATGGACGCTGGAGAGCAACGCGTAGGAGGCAACAGCAGCGGTGCTGATGGTGGCAAGCAGGCTCATGGGAATTGATCTATTCAGTGAGTTTGAGGAAGCGACCGGATTGCAAATCCAAGGTCATGCAGTGCTGGAATAAGCTGGGCGAGCGCCGTCACAGTCTGGTCGCGCCGCCCAGAGTGAGGGGAGCGTTCCAACTCGTCGGGAGGGCACCCGTCGTGCAGGAGCACGATTGCCCCCGGCCGGACCGAGGCCAGCACCGCGGCAACAATCGCCTCGCCGCCAGGACGAGACCAGTCTTGCGGGTCCACTGACCAGTGCAGGGCTGCCAGTTCGGCCTTCGCCGACGCGGCGAGGGCCTCCTTGGTCCAACTCCCATACGGCGCACGCATGTGCCGCACAGAAGCTCGGGGGCAGGCCATCACGATGACCTTGTTCGTCGTGAGGATCTCATATTCCACCTCATCCGGCATGCATTTGGATAAATCCGGGTGCGTCATTGTGTGGTTTGCGAGTTCGTGCCCTTCTGCAATGATGCGCTGGATCAGCTCCGGCTGGCCCGCTGCATATGCACCAATCACGCAGAAAGTGGCGGGGGCCCGATGCTGCGCCAGCACATCCAGGATAGCCGGCGTGCAATGCGGGTTGGGACCATCATCAAACGTCAGATAGACACAGCGCTCTCCGCCCAAGTCGGCGCAGTCGCTCCGCGCTTCAGTCTCGTTGGCTGCGGTGGTCACAGTTCTGGCCCGTTCCGTTCAATCATCTCACCGGCCGGCCATTCGCTCATTGGCCTCGCAATCGGCAGAACGAGGCCGACCACGTCCTCCACGCGCGTCGGAGGCACAGTGAGATAGATATCCGGACGAGCTGACCGGACACGGAGCCCTGGCAGAACAGTCGCCAATCCCTGTCGCCCGAGCAGCCTGGTAATATGTTTCTGCAGGGCGGATCGGACCGTGCCAAAGCCGAACGGCACCCCAAGGTCTCGCAACACGGGATACATCACGCGGATGGAGTGGCTGATGCCGAGCCCCTCGAGATCCGGGCGTACCCCGTACAATCCGAGTTCAGCCACAAGCAGGTCGACCTCACCCACTTTTATGAAGCGGCGCAGTGCGCCGATGTGAATCGCGATGCCACGATCATCGTAGCCGATCGCCCGAATCTCAGGCCTTGCGCCGGCCCAGCTTCGATGACCTTCAAAGGGTTTTGCATTGAATGCCCCGGTCGGACCATAGGTCTTCCGGAAGAAGTCGGACAATTCAATATGGTCAGCAAGTTGAAGCTCATTCTCCCAGCACAGCCTCCAACGAACTGGAGGGCGCGCCGAAACACCTCGTGTGGATCCGGGCGCGATCATTTCCATAGAGAGTAATTCCTGTTCATTATCTGGCTCCTGACGCAGGCCAACAGTTCGCTGCGCTCGAAAGGCTTGCTCAAGAACTGGAGTCCAGCTTGGAGGGGTCGACTCATATCGTCTTCGGAGTTGTCTGTGAGCACAACGGTGGGAATCACGCCTCCGGATCCAGCCAGATGATGGAAAATCTCACAGCCACTCATCACGCTCGACTGCATGTCCGCGATCAAGCACGACGTGATCAAACGGCGGCCCGATTTCAAGAACTCGTCTGCGCTCTCGAAGGGTTCGGGTACGTAGCCCGCGGAAAACACCACATCTGTCAGAGCTTCACGCACTGACCGATTTGCATTCACAATGGATACGACGTCGAGCGTGTGCGCAACTCGCATCAGATTCGCCAAGGACGCCTTCGCTTGCATGTTCCGCACGATTTCTCCGCAGCAACGACGCAATCGGATGCGACCAAACCTCGTTTGGTACCCGCAACCGAAGGGGTCCAACTGGAGGGAAATATACGACCAGCTTGAGCCTTGGCTCAATTCTACGGCGGTACACGGCCGGTATAGAATGGGTTGGCGAAGCCATACGAAGGTTTGCTCGTCCTAAACGCCGACGCGCATTTGCGGATCCCCCACCGTGCTAGCTCGCCGAGATATGACTTGCGCAACACGCACGAAACTGCGACCGCACGCTTCAGATGTCTTGATCGATCCCTGGCGCTGGGCTGAGACGCGCTACGATATGTAACCATTCTGATAGATCTGACATCTCGCTAAACTATCCTTTGCTATTCTCATTCGGTACAAGTGGTAAAATCGATTGTATCGATAGAACACATTCATACCGTGGATCACTCAAGATTATGCGTTTCAAGGGACTCGATCTGAATCTCCTCGTCGCGTTCGACGCCCTGGTGACGCAAGGCAATCTCACTGCGGCGGCAAGAAGCATCAACCTCAGTCAACCTGCCATGAGTGCTGCCGTCGCGCGGCTTCGCACTTACTTTCGCGATGAGCTATTCACGATGAGGGGCCGGAAGCTTGTCCCAACACCGCGGGCTCAAGCGCTCGCTGCCCCGATTCGCGAGGCTCTCGCTCACATTCAGCTCTCGATCATTTCTCCGGACGGCTTCACTCCGTCTCAATCGAATCGGCGATTCAGGATTATCCTGTCCGACTTCATGACTGTCGTGTTTCTTCGACCTATCGTGGACCGCGTCGCGCGGGAAGCTCCGACAATCAATTTCGAGTTGCTGCCGCCGGTGGAGGAACCCGATGAACTTCTCCGGCGCGGTGAGGTCGATTTTCTCATGTATCCCGAGATGTTCATGTCGAGTGCGCATCCCAAGGCGGCTCTGTTCGAGGACACTTTCGCTTGCGTGGGCTGCCCGATGAACAAGCAGCTGGCGCCGCGACTTACGTTCGAGATGTACACGTCGATCGGGCACGTGGAAGCCCAGTTCGGGCGCACCCTGAGGCCCCTCTTCCAGGAATGGCTCTTGCTCGAGCATGGTTTCAAGATACGCACCGAGGTCGCGGTGCAGGGTTTTGGTATGATTCCGCCTATGTTATTGGGCACCAACCGTATAGCGAGCATGCCCTCAAGACTGGTCAGCCATTTCGCAAACACGATGCCCCTGCGGGTCATCGAACCTCCGCTGCGACTTCTCACATTCACCGAGGCCGTCCAATGGCCGGCCATTCATAATACTGATCCTGCAAGCATTTGGATGCGCAACATGTTCTTGCAACAGGCATCCTTGATGGTCTCTCGGACCGAGACCAACCAACGTCACGGCCTATTCTAGGATTGTTCGGCCGAACCAGATCTACGCCAGCCTCGAAGCTCCAGAGCTCGCTGGTGTTCGGCCTTTCAACCTTGGCGCGCTTGAGCGTAGTTTGATCGCGTCGACGGCGCCGTGGATCCCGCGCTGCGGTGACGATCGTGCCAGGAACAACCTGGATCCACTCGCCAAGAGCTCGCGACATTGTCCCGCTGCGCGCGTGCTTGGAGGATGAGTTTTGATGATGAGAGGACGGCAACTGTGCCAATGTATGGCGCACGGAAGCGCTCGCCGCTCCCATTTGCCAAGCCCTGCTCCACCTGCAGCTCTTGATCATCTCGGGCGACATGATCAATCCAGCCACATCGGATCGTGGGACATCCTTTGGGATCTGGCGACAGTCGTGTTACTTTCGAAAGTGTCGTGGCGGGTGGCGCGCGGGATGCCGCCGCCGTCAGTTCCGAATTACGGCCCCTGCCGCTGACCCGGAAGAGCTACTTCGGTGCGATAACATGATTTGCCTATCTTACCCCAAAGCATCTATGTCCAGCGCACGCACACCAAAGCGATCTTGTTCGAGAATGAAAGTGAGTGAGCTTCCGGACGAGCAAGCCATTACCCGCGACAGCTGGACGGCGCTCGCAACACTGATCCAGCTCACGTGTGGATATGCGAGCTATTGCTGTAGGAGCTATGACACGTCCTTGTTTTCCCAAGGCGGTGGCTGCGCGGCGCCGGCGCTCGTTGACCCGTTTTGAGCGCCTCCACGTTCAACGGATACTCGAGCGTCCTTCGAGGCTCGGTCCTCATCGCGAGTAACGTTTCGCCAGCCGCGCGGGGTGCGCTTGCGTTGAGAAACATGCCGGGAATGGTTTTGCGGCGCGCCTTATCCGACGCTTTGCGTCGCAGACTTGCCCGTTGAAGAGTAGCCATCATCTTGGCGCATTCCCAAACCCGATGTTGCCACGCGCGAACAACTCCATCGCGCCCACAAAGCCATCTCAACAGGACTAGCAGCGTGTCGAAAACGGTGTTAGGCGCCGAGCGGGCGGCCACGCCACGATGTGGTGGTAGGAATACTCTGCGTGATTGACCAATCAACATTTGGCTCGACGATAGATCACAGCAAGGATTGCGACTGAAAGAGGCCATCTGATCAGATCAGTCCTGTGTCCGGCCGCAATTCCTTAAACTGTGTCGCAAGAGCAAGCGGAGCTGCATGTACCTGCTTTCGCTTCGCGTGGCGATCAGATAGCAGATGGCCACTGCTGCGGCAGCGTCCAGCAAAAATTGCACGGTTTCGGTTAGGCAGCGTTGGACAAAAGGGAAGCAAACGCCGTGTTGCACAGCGGCACCACACGAACGCACCTGTCACATTCTTTCGCCCAAGTCGCCGCTCCGTCTACTTTTTGCCCCACCACAGCCAAACGGCTTCGTCACGTGCAGCGAAGGTGCGGCAAATCAAAGGAGCTTACTGTTGGAGAAGCCAAGCGGAGTCTACGACCCCGAGGATCTCGCGAGCTTGGGAAACCTTTTTGATCGAGCAATCGCGTCTTTACCGACATGCATGCGAACCAGCGAGAATCGCGTGGCGATCGCCAGACTTGTGATGCACCGCGCAGCGAGGGCCGAATTGGCGTCGCTGGCGAACTTGATGCTTGCGCTTGTCTCGGCTGGTTGATCAACAGCTTGCGCTCAGTGCTCCTGGGGTTCGCAGCAAGAGACCATCATCTAGATCATTGAAATAACTTGATTCTCACGTGACGTCAGGTTGTAGGCTTGCAAATTGAGGACCATGACAAACGCCACACCACGACGGCGCCGATGGCGCATTGGAGAACTTGCAGAGGCGACCGGCGTAACGGTACGCACTCTGCATCACTACGAACATACCGGGTTGTTGACGGCCGCCGAACGTACCGATGGCGGTCACCGCATGTACGATCGTGAAAGCCAACAACGCGTCTCTCAGATACGGGCGCTACGTGAGCTCGGCTTCTCGCTTCCTGAGATCCGCAAAGCCATCGAGGGACAGACGTCTCTCACGGACTTAGTGCGCAACCATCTGGAGCGAATTGAAGTTCAAGTCGCGCGGGCGACATTATTACGGGATCGATTGCGCAATATGACGACGCAAGGTGAGACAGAAGTTAGTGTCGACGAGCTGCCGGCCACGTTGGATGCAATGTCGCGGATTGAGGAGCGTACCCCCTCGACCATCTGCACGTGCGCCTCTAACGCCAGCCGCGAAGATCGGTGGCGGAAGATTCGGGACGAGCTACGAAGCTGCATGCTTCGGGGCGAGCCGCCATGCAGTGAGCGACCAAATGCGGTCGCGCGTCAGGCCCGTTCGCTGCTGACTGAGATCGCAGGAGTTGACTCGACTGTCTCGATGATACTGAAGGTGCTGACGCGATTGACCGAACCACACAATCTCGCCGGCTGGGATGCGAGCCTCATGCGATACCTGGATCTCGCCCTCGCCGCGCTGGAGAACCGGCTCGGAAAGAATTGACGCGCCGGCTGCTCGAACTCGGTTGCTCGAATGTCTGTAACTGAATGAGCTGATGCTGATCCTTGTCTGACTGAGGATCGTTGGCCCGCAGCAATTCGCCTGCGAATGTGCGTCGTCGGCACTCTTTGGGGACTTTCGCTCTGCCAAGCTCGACGAGCACGCTTCGAAGTACTTGATTCGTACGTAGCGTCAAACTGTACCTTCTAAAAGCATCGACGCAGCGGCGGGGCGAGCGACAGCGCGCCGGCTAGCCCAATGGAGACTCCAATGATCTGCATCACTTTCGGAAGTTCCCGGTGAGAGCGCTGGGCGAGAACAAGTCAGTGGACGAAGTCTTTGGCCATTGCCGGTGACTCCGCAAATGGCACGCTCTTTACCTTCATGCCGGACTCGACGAAGAATGCTGCAGGGGCAGCCGCTGTCGCCAAGCTCAAGGGTGCAAGCCAATCTGCCGCAGGTTGCACGCTACGCTTATGCCGCAGTTCAAGGATGGGCAAGCTCCGTCAGACGGGCGGGCACCTTCGATGCCAGGCGGGTCGCTGCGGCCGAACCTCGGGCTCAATCGAAAGGGCTATTGCCACGGTTCGATTCGACTCAAAGGGAGACAATGCCGCTCCTGGTCCATCGTTTACCACTGGCGCGACAATACCGTCGAAGCGGTCGCCGAGACCTGACCGCACGCACTAACATCGCACGGAGCGTTGAATGATGAACCATCGGCGGCCTGGCGATTACGCGCTGGTCACGTGCGTCGCAGTCGCCGCAGTCGCGGCATTTCTCGCCCTCGCGGCAATGCTATCACGGCTGTCGTGCACGCCCGAACGGCCGCCCGAAGAGTACGTTCCCATTCGTCTGGTACCACTGGAGTGAGCATCACTTCCACAATCGTAAGGCCGACGAACATCGGCGGCTTCTTCCACTTAGTGAAACTGACGCGCACCTCGCTCTCGGGAGTGAGCTGCCACGTCTTTAGAAGGAACGTAACTTTTGGCAAGATGTCTGTCTGCGGATTACGCGAGTTCAAGCCATTGGCAGCGCTGTTCGGCCGAGTGGACGTGGCGTTCCCTCCCCTCATGAAACAGGTATTCGCTGGGATAACGCCGTGCGCCCGCCTGATCCGCGCTGATCGCTGCCGGACTCTGATCCGGTGCGGCGCTTAGATCTGAGCCCGCCTATGGCAGCCCACCCTCACATTGATGCACGCCTTGCGCTTTCCGGCTCCGAACACAGCGAGCGCATCACGTAGGCTCGATGAAGTCCGTCAGCTGCTCTCGTCGACAAAAGGGAGAACATCAAATTGGATGCAAAACTGAAAACTATGCTTTCCTCGCTCTCGCCGGCGGCTCGCGAATTGGATGCTCTGCCGTCCGGGCGGCCCACCCCCGACAATACTTGCGTGAAACTAAATACGAATGAGAATCCATTTCCTTTGCCCGCCATCGTGATGCGAAGCGCAATTGCAGCTCTTGAGGTGCAATATCGCTATCCGGAAGACGACAATATCAGCTTGAGACAAGCGGCCGCAGCGGCCTACGGGATTGCCACTGATCGCGTGATGGCTGGCAATGGATCGTCTGAACTCCCCAGTCTCATTTACAGAGCCTTTCTTGCCCCGGGCGACGGCATCGCGATGATGTCGCCCGGCTTCTCGTTCAATCGCAAGCTTGCCATGCTGCAAGGGGCCCGGTTCATTGAAATTCCCTGGTCTGAACCCGACTGCTTGCCGATGGACGAGCTGCTTTTCGGTCCGGCTAAACATGCTAAGTTCATTCTGCTGGCCAATCCGAACAATCCGACCGGAACCTTTGTTCCGCTCGCTGAGATCGAGCGTCTCGTTATTGATGATGAGGCATGGGAGTTGTGGGCGCAGTGCCTCTCACCCACTGAGCGGCTGGCGTATATTCGGAAGCATCGCTCTCAGTTCCCGTTCGCAGATTACGATGAAGTGATAGCTGTTGTACGAGGTCGGCGCTTCACCGGTTGCTCATCGGAGCTCCTTCAATGGCGTCACAGGATAAGAGCAAGGACCTGGCAAAGCGCTTTGCTCTTCTCGGTTGCGGTGTGGCTGGGCGCCATATGGCTTGCGGTGCGCTTCATCCGCTGAGATCAGCAGCCCGCTTTTCGCCCAGGCCTATGCAATCTGGTTCGCACGCGAAGGTGCATTGCGAGGCGTGATTCGCAACGCCGCAACCTGACGCAGGGTTCGGTTCAAGCATTCCTTTCGGCCCAAATGTTGCGATGCAGTTACAGCTATTCGTGCGGATGTTGTTAAGACGCGCGAGGCTCGGGGGCACTCAAGACATGAGAGTAGAAATGAAGAACTTGTTGCTTGCGACTGCAAGCATTGTGGCGCTCGGCGCGGTGGCGCCCGCATTCGGCGCGGATCTTGCTGCGCAGCCCGTCCAGCCTCTCTATGCCAAAGCCCCGCAGCCTGTTGCGGCTACGATCTACGAGTGGAGCGGCTACTACGTCGGTTTGAACGGCGGCTTGGGCTCAAGCTCGAATTGCTGGGACTTCAATGGCGGCACGCCTGAGGGCTGCCATGACGCGACCGGCGGTACCGTGGGTGGCCAGATCGGCTATCGAGGGCAGATCGGCCAGATCGTGCTTGGTGTTGAAGGCCAGGGGAACTGGGCTGATTTGAGCGGGTCGAATGACAGCGTCGCGTTTGCGGATAACAACCAGACCAAGATTGATGCGTTCGGCCTGGTAACGGGGCAGATAGGTTATGCCTTCGACAACGTACTGCTTTACGCCAAAGGCGGCGCCGCAGTGACGAGCAACACGTATCAGATTAGCTCGACCCTCACCGGCGCGCAGCTTGGGAGCAGCCAGCACGTTCTTCGGGGGGGCGCTTTGGGAGCCGGCATCGATTACGGCTTCGCACCGAGCTGGTCGGTCAGCCTCGAGTACGACCACCTATTCATGCAGCCCGCAACGGTGCACTTCCCCGCGCCCGCAGGCGGAATCGATCGCATCCGCCAGGATTTCGATCTTGTGACTGCACGGCTCAACTATAAGTTCGGCGGGCCCTTTCTTCTGAAATATTGATCAGCAGTACGAACGGCGGATCGAACGCCCCGGCCCAAGGCCGGGGCTTGCTTTTGCAAGGGCGGGCTTGCTGGATCAAGCAATACCGTTATCGCAGGCGACTAGGTGGTCGCAATCCAGGCCCAAAAACCGCTCCCATCTTGGTCGAGCGGCGGCATCCACAACGAAGCACGCTTGCGAAGATCACTGTCATCGCGCGCGCGTCAGCGATGCGCCGAATAGTCTGCCGTCATGCCCAGTCCACGTCGGATTTAGGCGATCGTGCGAACTTCTCCCGCCTCGAAAACACGACCAACCCTCGGCGGGATGCGCATCTATGCCCCCCAAGACAATCGCGTGATGACAGGCTTGTCAGCTATTCGCCGCAACAGCATCTTCTCCACCTTGGGCTGAACATGTCCTCGCTGATTTTGTCATGTTGCCACGCTGATCAGATCGCTCGCTCGTGACTTCGGCATAGGTCGGTACGGGCCAGCGGCGCCGAAACGTCAGATAAGATCGAGGCGAATCGCCTTGGCAAGGCAATGGGTACGGCTGTTCGTCTCTAGCTTTCGCATCGCGTTCTTCAGGTGAAAGTTCACCGTATTCTCGCTGACTCTCAGGATGGCTCCGATTTCCCAGGATGATTTCCCCTCTCCCACCCAGCGGAGGCAATCCTTTTCTCGTTCGGATAGAACCACTTGCATATGGCATTTCCCCTTCTATGACGGCGCGATTTCTGTGAATGCATGATGAAACTGCCAAGCCAATGCGTTGAAACGACTGAGGCGATACTGAGGGTCAACATCGTCGAACCTGGATGCAAAGGATACGAGGGATAGCTGTCCAAATGGTCCGAACAGTGGTACGGTTACGCCGCGCTTCAGACCGGCCTCTTTGGCCTCGTTCAACACACGCATTTTGCCGGGTTGCAATTGATATTTGTGAGCGAGTTGATCCCATAGAAACTGCGCCGACTGCATCGTCGTACGCCGAACCACAGGATCGATGGCATTGTATCGGCGTTCAGCATAGCGCTCGCACCCCGCGGAAGGAAAGTTCACTGTCACGGCGGCTGGCAGATACTCTGGCCGGCGGGTCGGCTCCGCGTCCGTCAGCGCCCCGTAAGGGACTTGACTGAAGCCCTGTTCGCTCGAACAGCTCACAAGCAGAGCGAACAACACCTCGGGAGATTGACTCTGTTTTGCGCATTCGATGAAGCAAAATAGGTCCATTTGGTGCCTCGCGCCACCGACTTAGGCAAACCGGTGCTGCGTCTTTTGAGTGGATCGACTTGGGCAGGGGCCCTGCGCCACTTCAGCCTCCTCTTGCTTGGAAGTGCTCGACCGAGCGCGACAGTCATACTTCTCGTCATGAGCTGCAATCGATTGGCTGAGATCGGATAGCTGCTCGATAGAGAACATTGTGCATGCGCCTCTTCGGGAGGAGGCGGACCTCAAGCATCCAGCAAATGTCGTACCAGCTGGCGCGCCAGGAGCGCTGCCGCAAAGCAGGAGTGCTGGAGAACTGGCCGCACCACGTTCACTGCTAGAATTCGGACATTCGTCGCAAGAGAGACAACCTTGTTGGGGCTAGCTGAAGAATATATGCTGCATCGGCAAGTACGCGAACGATCGTTTACGAGTTGGCCAGCCTCCCGCCTCTGTTCCGGGGGTCAGCCGAGCTAGCGTAGACCCGGCGCCCGCGTCATCAAGCGAACGGCGAAAGCATTTGAAAGCTGTCATCGCAGCAGGTCATTCCGAGCGCAGGCGGCGGGTGCCTCCAAAGAGCAGTTCATCCCTACCCTATCACTGCAACTCGCCATAGAGTTTCAATCGCGCCCGTGGAATTTCGAGATCTACGCTGGGCTATCCCTGCGTCCCAGCACCGAAGCCTCCGCCAAGCGGCAGACCGCACTCAGAATCAAGCAGTCAACGCTCAGCCGCTGCCTACGCAATCTCGAACACAAGCTCGGCAGCACGCTCCTCCGAGCGCACCAACGGCGGCACGCGACCGACGATCCAATGTCAGGAATTCCTCGGTGCCGCCCGACGCATCGTAGCTGATAGTGAGGCAATGGCGGCACGCCTCAAGATTAGCTCGCGTGGCGAGAGCGGCGATTGGTCATTGGCATTCACACCTCCTCTCAACGGGCTACCCTCCTCGAGCACCGGAACCGCTTCCCCGACGTCGAAAGGCATCTGGTCGACGGATCGAGCGACCATCTAACTTTGACCTCACCAGCTCCGCCATGACCTAGCCTTCCTGGCTGGGCCGAACCCAAGATGGAGTGACAGGTCTGGACTGCCCGCTTAAGTGAGACACGTTCGAGGATGATGTGTAGCAGCACAATCGCCCCTCTGCCGGCGCTCGTACTCGCATTGCCACGCGGTCTTCAGTCCTGAGACCACGGCAGGCGACAGGTTGGGACTGTTTGCCCCGCAACGCCGCCACAGCGCCTCCCGGAGTGATGCCGGCCTGGATCGTCCGCCGGGCCATGACATGCCGGACGACACGGGCGCGAACGTCTCAAGTCCTTCAGCGTGGCAAGAAATGTCTCAACTTCGATCTCAATACCGTGTGCCAGAAGCTGCTGCGCACGACACGCACCCTAACATTATGAGTTCGAACATCGTGAGAGGCATTTCGTGCAGCTCCCCTTCCTACTCCAACGTGATGCGCAACTTCGGGAGGACTCCGCGCCTTAAGCCAAGCCGATGCAGCGTATCGAGGGCGATTCAGGACGCCACCTTCTTCCCGTCGCAGCCAGCATGGATTTGTCGCGTCTGCAACAATGAGCCTGTCTTGGGAGGTTGCCCACGTTCGTTGCTGTCGCATCCAGTTGGACACTGGAGATGGCTGTCTTTTCCATCCGCACGCCACACGCGTCCTTCGGCCATACCGCACCGTTAGTCGGCTCATGGAGCAAGTGCCCGCACTCCTTCACTAAGCGCACAGCGCACTCCTCAAGCCCGCCTCAATGGGTTGCGGCTAAGCGCTAACGACAAAGCCCATCATCGGGAGCGATAAGAGGAACGCCGTCCAGAGTCCTATGCGCAGCGACTGCCGTAACAAACCCAGATGATCCGCCCCAAATTCTTGTGCGATAAAGGGGGCGACGGCCGCCAGCAGAGTGACCCAAAGCCGAGGCTGAAGACATAGACTCTGCCGGCCAACTCTGCCGCGGCGATCGCCTCAATCCCGATGCGTTTAACAAAACCATGATCGGTCGTCATCATCGCGGTTGCCCAACCTGAGTCAGCACCATCGGCCACGCAAGCTTCGCGGTCTAACAAATGAGGTAGGCACATCCCACGCGGCGTCCCGGCGACATCATGATCAGTAGACAATCTCGGCCGTAAGACGAGGCTCTTCGCCTCATCAGCTGCCGCACCAACCATCGAAAACCGTACGTGAAGTTATCGGACAGATCCTCCACGCATTCGCGCACAAAGACGTTCACTCTACGGGGACTTATACTGCTCATGTAGGGCCCTCGCTGAACCACCCACCAAGCCGATCGCGCGCGAGGAGCTCACCTATTGATTTATGGCATCTAGGGTCTGTTGGGATTCAGGATTCTCATCGGGGCTTGGTTGTGATTCAAGCTTGGGATGGACCGATTCGTTTTGACTGACGCCCAATGGGCGA